>JAHBXQ010000001.1:900000-998149 GCA_019636345.1 Pirellulales bacterium
CGGCGCTGGAGCGGACGTTGAGCCGGCTCGACGTGCCGCCCGAGCAGGCGGTCGTCATTTCGTTTCAGGACGACGTGATCGCGGCCGTCAAGAAGCGGCTGCCGAAGTACCAGGCGTACTGGCTTGTCGGGTTCAAGCAGAACGAACAAACCGGCGCGTGGGGTCCCGGCGTCGATCGCGTCGTAGCCACGGCCAGTCGGATCGGCGCCGACGGCGTCGACCTGCAGGCGACCCCCGAGATGCTCGACGCCCCGTTCGTCGCCCGCTGCCGCGATGCGGGACTTAGCGTGCATACGTGGACAGTCGACGATCCGGCCCGCGCGCGGCAACTTCAGGCGCTGGGGGTCGACTCGATCACCACGAACCTGCCGGCCAAACTGCGCCGGGCGCTCGAGCTGGAAACGGTCTCAACTGAAACGTCGCTCTCGGTCGGAACCCCGACCCGCTGAAAAGCTCGCGGCTGAGAAAGCCGAGTAGAGTCGTCACGGTCAGGTGCGCGTGACCGGTTAGATCGTGCGCCCCTGGAAGAGGGCCTTGGCGCCCCAATCGGCGCATAACATCAGTCAGCCAAGGAGCTTAAAGAGAGCGACGCCGACGGGACTCGAACCCGCAACCACTGGATCGACAGTCCAGTACTCTAACCAATTGAGCTACGGCGCCGTGCCTGGATCGCCATCAAGGCGGCCGTGGGGCCGGCCTGCGGGCGGGGCATTGCTTGGGGACGGCGAGTACCCGACTGGATCGGTCTCACCGGGTCTCGAAATATAGTCGGAGTCGTCCCGGGGGACAAGCGGGGGGCCGGGCCGCGAAATTTGCGGCTTACTGCGGGGCCGGGGCGTCGGCCGGTTCTTGCGAATCTGCCGGCGCCGGCGGAGTCGGCGGCGATCCCTCGGAGCGAATTTGCCGGAGCAACTCCTGGAAGTCTTCACGGTCCTTCAAGGGGGCCCAAGGCTCGTCCGTCTCCAGGTCGTCGGCCGTCGGGCGAGACGAGAACAGGCTGCCAAAACTCGAACGGCGACGGATATACCCTCCCTGGCGGGCGGCTTCCAGTTCGGCAACAGCTTGCTGGGCGAGTCGTTCGATCAGCGGCCCGCGATCGGCCTCGGCCACGTCCGGCGACTGGGCGGCGACGGAAGCGGCGTAGGCCAGGGCGTCGGCGGCGACGAAGTGGTTCCGGGGCGCGCCGCCGTACTTGCCCCAGGCGACCGCCTGTTCGGCCAGATGGTCGAACCGCCCGCTGTCGGCCAGCTCGCGGAGCCCTCCCTCGCCGATCGACACGGACAGCAATTGCCGCATGGTCGCAGCCCCGAGGACGATCGTCCGGAACCCGGCCTGCAGCAGCAGGGCGTCCGACTTGTCTTTGAGGTCGTCCGAGATCTTCGCCACCGCGTCGAGTTCGCGCATCACGTCGGCCGGCCGGGTCTGATCCAAATAAATCGACGCCCGGTCGAGATGGAGCGAGCAGATTTGCAGCAGCGCTTGGCTGAACTCGGGGGCGATTGCGCGAATTGATTCAAATTGTCCCTGCGCCTGATCGTACAGAACGAGCGCGTCCTCGGGGCGTCCCGACTCGGCCTGTTGCGATGCAATCCGATAAGTCAGGTGCGCCACCGCCAAGCGGTTGTCGAGATTGCGATCGGCATGCACGGCCAATGCGCCGAGCAATTCCAGCGCAGCGTCGAATTCGGCCTGCGCCTCGTCGTCCAGCCCGCGTCCGCTCAACTCGACCCCCAGATTGCCGCGATAGCGTGCGAGGGCCAGTTTCAGATCCGTGCGCGCCGGGGCGCGAGCCGCGAGCTCGCCGACGAGCGCGACCGCACGGCGGATTAGGGCGAGTTGCACCTCGCCGGCGGCCTCGCTGTCGTCCGCCGGCGGCATCGAACCGAGCAGGAAGCACGCCTCGGCGAGCTCCTGACGATAGTGGGGCGCGTTGGGTTGCCGCTGGTCGAGTCGCGTCAGCGCTTCAACCGCTTCGACGAATGCAGCGCGCGACTCGGCGGCCTGATTATGCCGCCCCAGCAGTTCCGCTTGATAGCGAATCGTTTGCGCTCGGCTGAACGCGATGTCGTCGTTCTCGGGAAACTCGCGACAGAGCTCGTCGTAGACGGCGCGGGCTTCGGCGTGATCCGCACGGGCCGGCTCGAACTGCCAGAGCCCTTCCGAGGCGATCTTGGCGCGGCAGTTCAGAGCGCGGGCCAACCGTTGGCGGTAGTTGTGCCGGGCGTCAGCGTCGGTTGTCTTGGCAAGTGCGGTTCGCAGGAGGTCGACCTCGCGGCCGCGGCACTGGTTCGCTCCTGGGAAATCTCCCTCCTGCCGCAGCCGCTCCCCTTCAAGCCCCCACCCGTAGGCCAGCACGGCCGTGGTGTCGAGATCCTCGGGGCTGGCGTCGACCACCGACTGCAGCCCCTGCCGCGAAGCGGCCAAATGGGGCCCGGCCTCGGCGGTCCGCTGAGTGGTCGTCAGCAACTCGCCGATCGCCGCGCTGTTGACGGCGGCGCCTCGGCGGTACCGCAGATTGTCGGGGAAGTCGCGTTTGAGGCCCTCGAACACGTCGCGCGCCTTTTCGAACGCGGCGATCCCGTCGTCGACGCGGCCCAGCATCCAGTACGTGCTTCCGACGCGATACAGGGCCTCGCCCCGGTCGGCCCGGGCTTGCTCCGATTCTCCCGCTTGCTTGGCCAACGTTTCGTAGAAATCGAGCGCCGCTTCGAGCAAGCTGCCGCGCAGCTCCTCCATGCCGTAGCGCTGCAGCTCTTCGCGTTTGCTGAGCGACTCGTACTTGTCGAGCGACTCGCGCGCGAGTTCGAGCAGTTCCGCGTTTCGCTGGGCCTGATGGTCGGCCTCGGCCTTGGCGGCTACGGCCGTTTCTTTGGCCTCGCGTTCGCGCTGGTTGGCTGCGGTCAGCACGGCCACTCCCAGCAGGGCTGCGGCGAGCGATGCAAGCGTCACTCCGGCCAGCGTGCTGACCAGCGCCCGATGCTTTTTGATCCACCGCCGGGTGCGCGTGGCCAGCGGCTCCGGCATCGCCGCCACCGGCTCGTCGGCCAGCCACGCTTCCAGGTCGTCGGCCATCGCCTGCGGCGAGGAGTACCGATCCGCCGGGCGGACGGCCATTGCCTTCAAGCAGATCGCCTCCAACGCGCGCGGGATAACCGGTTTCACGCTCCGCGGCGGCGGAAACTCTCCCCGTTGGACCCGCTGCAGCACGACCCCCAGGTCGTTGTCCTCCTGCGGCGCCCGACCGGTGAGCAGCACGTACAACGTGGCGCCGAGACTGTAGACGTCGCTCGCCGGGCCGAGTTCGTCGAGTCGCCCGGCGGCTTGCTCGGGGCTCATGAACGCCGGGGTCCCCACGGCCGACCCCATCTGCGTCGGCGCACTGCCCGCCGAACCCGATGGCGTGAGGAGCGGCTCGGGGACGACGCGGACCGTCGATTCGGGCTGAGCAGGACGCATGCGGATCGTCGCCCCCGCCGAGCCGGTCGCTTTGGCGAGTCCCCAATCGACGACCAGCGTCTCGCCGTACTGCCCCAGCATGATGTTGCCGGGCTTGAGGTCGCGGTGCAGCACGCCGCGGCTGTGGGCGTACTCGATCGCATTGCACACGTCGATCATCCGACCCAGCAACCGCCGGAGCTGAATCTGCGACGCCGCGTCGCGCCAGCGGGGATCGGCGTCGCGGTGAAATCGTTCGATGGCGTCTCGTAGGCTGTCGCCGCGGATGAACCGCATGGCGTAAAACGGACGGCCGTCGGAGTACTGCCCCAAGCCGTAGATCGGGACGACCCCGGGATGCTCGAGCCCGCCGGTGATCTCCGCTTCCTGGAGAAACCGGGCGCGGCTGTCGGGGTCGTCGGCGTGCGAGTCGAGCAGTTCCTTGAGCGCCACCTCGCGGTTGAGCTCCCCGTCGCGAGCCACCGACACGCGCCCCAAGCCGCCGCTGGCATGGGGTCGCAGGATCGTGAAGCGGGCCTCTTCCTCGGCGCGCGGCCGGGGGGTCGCAACCGTCGCGTGGCGGTCCGGCGAATGCGGCGCCGCCGCGGGGATTCTCGCGAGGCTCGTCTGCAAATCGCGGTCGGCGACGCGGGCCAAATCGTCCCGCAGTCCCCCGGTGGAACTGATGGCGGCCAGGCTCTGTTCGACCCGCCCCCCGTGCTGCTCGATATGCTTGGCGACCAGCGCCGTCAGCAGTTCGCATGTTGCGTCGCTCAGCGCCCCCGCCTCGACAAGATGCTTGCCAAGCGGCTTGTCTTTGGCCAGCACCCATGCGTTCATCGCGGCGACGAGTTGCGTCGGCGTCGCAAAATCCATCTGCACCGCCAGGATGCCGAAGAGCAGGTTTTGGTCGGCGACGGCGGGAGACATACGGGCGACTTGATTTGCAATTCGCGGGGGGGACGAGGCGCCGTCGGTTCGGCCGGAGGAAGCAGGATTACTTGCCGGGCAATCGCCAGACGCTGGTGTCGCTCGTGGCGTCGGATTGGCGTTGAGCCTGGGCGTCGCGAGCGCGCCGTGCGAGCGCCGCCGAGGCCGCGTCGTCGATGAAGTCGGCCGCCAGCCGTTCGGCGCACTCGACCGCCCGGTCGATCTCTTCTCGCTCCAGCGCCTCGAGGGCTTCATTGTACCGCGTGCACCGACGTTCCCAATTCGCCGGTGGCGCAACGACGATCTCGAACAGGTCGATCGGCTGCTCGATGTTGACCACCCGCACGCGGGCCAAGCGGCGCGTCACGACGCTTGCGGGGAGGGCGGCGAGCGTGTCGCCGGTGATGAGGCACTCGGCGCCGAGGTATTTGGTCGCCCCCTGAACGCGACTGGCGACGTTGACCGCGTCTCCCAACGGGCCGTACTTGAACTTCTGTCGCGAGCCCGTGTTGCCGACCCGCGCCACCCCCGAGTTGAGCCCGATCCCCAGCCGCACGGAACTTCCCAGGACGTCGCGCCACCGGGCGTTGATCGCCGGGAGGGCCGCCAGCATGTCGCCGGCGGCGAGGCAGGCGAGCCGGGCGTGGTCGGCTTGTGCCAGCGGGGCGCCCCACATCGCCATCAGCTCGTCGCCAATGAAGTCGACCAGCACGCCGTCGTGCTGCAGCACGCACTCGCTGAGCGTGCTCATCGTGTCGTGAATCCAGGTCATCGTCCCCTCGGGGCCGAGTCGCTCGCTGACGTGACTGAACCCGCGGATGTCAGCGAAGAGAACGGTCACCCGGGCGTCCCGACCCTCGAGCAACTGCGGATCGCGCTGCAGTTGCGCCGCCAGTTGCGGGGTGAAGAATTGCTCGAACTGCACGCGCGCGGCTGCGGCGGCTTGTTCCTCCTTCACCCGCGCCAGGCCCGCGGCGACGCCGTTGGCCAACAGCTCGACGAGCTTCGCTTCGAACTCGCTGATCTGCGGCGACCCGGCTTGCGACCCGCCGCTGCGCCGGTCGCCGTACAGGGCGCCGATCACTTCGCCGGTTCCGTCGAGAATGGGCGCCGCGACGAGCGCTGCGACGTTCTGCAGGCTCTTCGGCGTGACCCCGGCGAAGACCGGCACGTGGCGAAACGTGCGGCGTTCGTTCGCCACGGCGTCGAGCAGCGTATAGCTGGGATCCCACGCCTGTCCTTCGGCGGTCGGATCGGGCCCATGGACCGCTTCGACCTGCCAACGTCCCGTCGGCTGTCGATTGAGCATCGCTGCCGCGTCGAGCCCGACGATCTTGACGACCGCCCGGGCGGCTTGCTCAGGGAAATCGTGCGAGTTGGCGGCGCTCTCGAAGACGTGCAGCACCGTTTCCAGCCACTGCAAGAGCGACGCTTCGGTGAACGATTCGCGCCCCATGCGGGCCAGCGAAGCCGGCTCGACCTGCCCATGGCCGGGCGGGACTGTCCGTTCGGGGAGTCCCTCGAGTTGCAGGTCGTCGTCCTCGACGGGGGGATCGACACGCGCCGCGTAATCGCCGAACTGCAGCAAAAACGGCGGTTCCAACAGCGCCGATTCGCCCGGCGCCAGGAGCTCTTGCGGCGAGATCTTGACCGGTTGCGACGCGCTGAGATTCGCGACCCGCACGCGACCTTTCTCGGCCAACTCCAGGCCGATGTGGGCGCGCGAGACCTCGACGTCGGCCAGCGGGGCGACGATGACCCGCCCGCGGCTGGACTGATCAAGTCTGGCCGCGGGATCGGGCTCCCCTTCCCGCTGGCGGCCTATTTCCAGGGGGGCGTCCAGCGTCGTCGCGAAGACCCGCCGCCGTTGGTGGTAGAACAGGACCGGGAACGGCGGAGCTTCGACAGACTCGGGTTCAGCTCCGGAGGAGGTCATGGGCCGGACGACGAGCGAGGGCAGGCATGCGGACGCGATTCGTCCATGGTAGCCGCCGACGGCCCCGGCTCAAAGTCGAGCCTGTGCGGAGCAGTCCCCGCCCAACCGGCCCTCGACCGCGTACGTGCCGCCCCTGAGGCAACCGCCGAGCGCTCCCATGACTCGCCAGCGAGGCGGTCAGGACCCTACTTGGGGGTGCGCTTCGTCTTCCGCTTCGGGGCTTCGCTGTTCTTGACGATCTCGAGCTTTGCGAGCGCCTCGCGTTTGCCGATGCCGCGGAGCGCCACCAGGGTCTCCAACTGAGCCAGTCGCGGGCGCGACTTGCCGTTTTCCCAGTTATAAATCGTCAGCGGGGTCACGCCGACAAGTTTGGCGTAATCGGCGGCCGAGAGCCCCGTGCGGCGACGCTGGGCTTTCACCGAGCGCGCCGAGAAGCGGACGTCGTTGCCGTCGCCGCTTACCACGGCGGCATTCGGAGAGGAAATCCGCTTGCGCTCTTGTCCTTCCAGAAAGACGATTTTCTTCTGAGCCGCGTTGATCTCGCGCTTAAGCGTCGCAATCTCGCGGCGAAACCGAGCGACCGACTGGGCGGTCGCGCCGGTCATCGACTTGACTTCCTTGCGTGCAAGACGGCGAATTTCATCCTTGAGGGCGACGACTAGGTTCGGCATCGATGGGGATCTCTATAGTGGGCGTGATAGTTGCAAACATGTATCCACCTTACTCTACTCGACGAAGCGAATTCGACAAGGGGCGCCCTCTCGCGCCCCGTGATTGTGCATTTGATCACTATTTCAGTTGGGCGAGAAAATATAAATGCCATCAAATTGATAGTTTTTGTGTTCCTGCGCACCGAACGCTCTTTCTTGCGAACAATGCGGCAGCTAAGATTTGATCGATCCAGTGAGACCCACGGCAGCCGACTCGGATTCTTCCTCCCCGTAGAATACCGAAGACAACCGCGTCGGCAGCTTGCCGCGCGGACAGTCGAGGAATTCGGTACGATCACGCATAGCAGGGGTGATACCGCGTGGTCGACTTTTCGGCCCGCGGCTGGGCCCGATCAAGGCAAGGCGTCGTCATGTTTGCTCGCGCCGCGGGGATTGTGCTGGTCGTGGGGCTCTTGGGCGGCTTAATCGTCTATAGCCAGGTTCGTCCGATTGCGGATCGCGTGTCCGGCATCATCGAAGCCGACGAGATTCGAATCGGGTCGCGGGTCGGCGGTCGAGTGCAACACGTTCTGGTCGAGGAAGGGGATCGCGTCGAAGCGGGGCAGTTGCTCATTGAACTGGAACCGTTCGACCTGCGCGATCAACTCGCCGAGGCCGAGGCGAGTTACGCGGCGCGGGACGCCGATCTGCGGCGAATGGAGGCGGGCTTTCGGGCCGAGGAGATCGGACAGGCCGCCGCGCGCTACGACCAACTCCAGGCCCGGCTCGACGGTCTTCGCGCCGGGCCGCGGCAGCAAGAAATCGACGTCGCTCGAGCGCGGCTGGCAGTCGCCCGATCTCAGCAGCGGTATGCGGCCGACAGTTTCGCGCGAGTGCAGGCGTCGCGGGCGTCCAACGCGGCGTCGCCCCAGGACCTCGACCAAGCCCAGGCCGTGCTCCAGGCGGCCGAGGGGGAACTGCAAGCTCGCCTCGAAGAGCTCAGCCTCTTGGAAGCGGGAACTCGCGAGGAGGAGATTCGCGAGGCCGAGGCAATGGTCGCCGAGGCGAAGTTCGCCGCCGAATTGACGGAGAAAGGGTATCGCCAGGAAGACGTCGAAGCGGCAGCAGCCAGCCGCGACGCAGCAGCCGCCCAGGTTTCGGCCATTAAAGCCCGGCTTGAGGAGCTTGCGATCCGAGCGCCGCTGGCCGGGGTCGTCGAGTCGCTCGACGTTCGCAAGGGCGATCTGGCCGTGGCGGGGGGGCCCGTGCTGGCCTTGGTTGACGACAGCCGACTGTGGGTCCGGGCCTACGTGCCGGAATCGCGGCTCGATCTGGTCGATGGGTTGCGAGTCGAGGTCGGGGTCGACAGCGCTCCCGGCGAGCGTTTCGCGGCAACCATCACTTTCATCTCCCGGCAGGCTGAGTTTACCCCTAGCAATGTTCAGACTCCCGAAGAGCGCGTGAAGCAAACCTTCCGAATTAAGGCCACGTTGCTCGAAGGGCTCGACCGCTTGCGGCCCGGGATGCCGGCCGACGTGTGGTTGTCGCCAGCAGGCCGAGCCCCATGAATCTCGCTCAGCCGGACATCGGTGCGGAGGCGCCGGCCATTGACGTCCGCGGGCTCACGCGCCGATTCGGCGAGATCGTCGCCGTCAGCGACGTGAGATTTCAGGTTCGCCGCGGCGAGATCTTCGGCCTGCTAGGGCCTAACGGCAGCGGCAAGAGTACGATCATTCGAATGCTGCTGGGGATCCTCTCCCCCAGTTCCGGCGCCGCGACTGTCTTGGGGCTCGACGCCCGGCACGACGCCGAACTCGTGAAACGTCGCATCGGCTACATGTCGCAACAGTTCAGTCTGTATGCGGACCTGTCGGTGGCCGAGAACCTCAATTTTTACGGCCGAATCTACGGGCTAAGCCCCGCGCGGCTGGCGGAGCGGCGCGCCGCGGTGCTCGAGCTCACGGGGTTGGGCGATCGGACCGCGCAGTTGGCCGGAACGCTCTCGGGAGGCTGGAAGCAGCGACTCGCACTCGCGTGTGCGCTGATCCATGAGCCCGAGATCCTCTTTCTCGACGAACCGACTGCGGGGATCGATCCGGTGGCACGGCGGCAGTTGTGGGATCTGTTGTTCGAGCTGTCCGGCCAAGGCGTCACGCTGTTCGTGACCACCCACTACATGGACGAAGCCGAACGCTGTACGCACGTGGGGTACATCTATCTCTCGCGGCTGCTCGTGCTGGGGAAGCCGGACGAGCTGAAGCTGCTGCCCCAAGTCACCCCGCCAGGCGCGGCCCGGTACGAATTGCGGCTCCCGCGGCCCGCCGAGCGATTGCCTGAGCTGCGCGCCCTCGCCGGCGTGCGCGACGCGACCTTGTTCGGCGAGACGGTCCACGTGATGGTCGACGAGAGCGTATCCCCCGAGCAACTGATCGCTCAACTTCGAGTCCCGGCCGGCCAGGCGACGGCTCGACCCGCGACGCCGACCTTGGAGGACGTGTTCGTCGCCCTCACTCGCGAAGCGGATCTCCGCCCGCCCGACGACCAGCCCCGCGACTCGGGGCGGCCGCGGGCGAACTCGGGCGTCACCGGGCCGACGCCGGAGCGGGACCTCGACAAGCCGGGCATGAACGCGAACGGACCAGCAGCCGAATCCGGTTCCCGCGGCGAACCCCCGGCTCCGTCGCGACGAGGGCGAACTCCGGGTCGCGCCGCCGACGGCCTCTGGGCGGTGCTCGTCAAGGAGTTCGTCCACATCCGCCGCCAGCCAGCGACGATTTTCTTCATGCTCGTCGTGCCGGTCATGCAGACGATCATCTTCGGCTACGCGATCGACACGCAGGTCGAGCATATCCCGCTGGCGGTGTTCGACATGGACGGTCGGCTTCACAGCCGCGAACTCGTCGAGGCGTTCGTCAACACGAATCGCTTCGATGTGGTGCGGCGCGTCTACGACGACGAGTCGTTCGAGCGGGCGCTCGTTGCGGGCGACGCCAAGGCGGGGCTGCGCATCCCCCCGAACTACACCGACCAACTCGTCCGCGGCGAACAAGCGACCGTGCAAATGCTCATCGACGGCAGCGACTCGCAGGTCGCCACGACGGCGCTCAACACGTCGCAGCTTTTGGGGCTTAACCTGTCGATCAAGCTGTCGCGGCGCAAGGCCGAGGCGGCGCAACTCGCACCGGCGCGCGGTCCCGCGGGGGGCGCCGAGCTGCCGATCGACGTGCGTCCGCGGTTATTGTTCAATCCCGATCTGAAAAGCGCCCACTTCTTCGTCCCGGGGCTGGTCGGGATCATCCTGCAACTCGTGACGCTGTTTCTCACCTCGTTCGCGATCGTCCGCGAGCGAGAGCTTGGCACGCTGGAGCAATTGTTCGTCACCCCTGTCGGCCGGCAGGGCCTGCTGCTTGGCAAACTGATTCCCTACGCGGCGGTCGGCTTCGTCGAGACGCTCATCGTCTTGACCGTCATGATCTACGTCTTCGGGGTCCCCGTTCGGGGCGACGTCGGGCTGCTCTTGTCGCTGGCGATGCTGTTCATGATTTGTTCGCTGGGGCTGGGGCTCTTGGTGTCGACTCTCGCCAAGACGCAGGTCGAGGCGGTGCAGTTCGCGTTCATTATCATGCTTCCTTCAGTGCTGCTCTCGGGCTTCGTGTTTCCCCGCAGTCAGATGCCCTGGCCGATCTATCTGGCGACGTTCGGCATCCCCGCCACGTACTTCATCGAGATCCTTCGCGGGATCATTCTGCGGGCCGCGGGGTTGCGCGAACTGGCTCCGTCAGTCGTCGGGCTGATCGTCTGCGGAACGGTTGTGCTGGGGCTGAGCGTCGCTCGGTTCCGCAAGCAGTTGGAGTGAACTGTCGCCGACGGCCTGGTCGGCGCTGCGGCGCGGCGAAAGCGACGTGCGTTTGCGAGGGTTCCCTGCGCAAAACGAATCCTCCCGCGGCGCGTACCGCTAGTAGAATGAATGCCGGAAGTCGCCCGTTCGTCGCCGAGGTCGCCGCTCGATGCATCGCCGCTTGACTCACGGACTCGTCGGGGCCTGCCTCGCCCTCCCCTGCTTCGCCCAGGCCGCGATCACGCTCGACGCGAACTTTGATTCCGGCTCGCTCAAGAGCTACTCGGTCTCCGGCAATACGATTTCGCTCGTCGGGCGCGACACCTTCGCCGGCAGCGGCAACAATCTCGGCAGCGGCAAGTGGCGGTGGTTGTATTTCAAGGCTACCGGCGTGGAGAACGTCCTTCCCACGTTTTCCATTAGCCGCAATTTCGCGGGCGACTTGACCCCCGGGCCGCACGAGTTGACCGACCACCAGATGGTCTACTCCTACGACGGCGTCAATTGGTCGTACTTCAACAACAACACCCTTGGCTCGGTCAATTACGTATTCTCCAACGCCCAGGCGTTCACGCAGAACGAAGTCTACGTCGCCTACGCCCTCCCCTACTCTTACGGCCAGTCCGTCGCTCACGCCCAGCAAGTGCTGGCGACCCCCTGGGCCCAGCCGACCCTGTCGGGCGACGCGAACGGCGTTATCGGACAGTCGCCCGCAGGAGTCGACGACCTGGGGCGGAGCATCCCTGCGCTCGAACTGTACGCCTATCGCATCACCAATCCCGCCACGGACGGCTCGACGACCAAGCGGCGAGCCTTGCTCGCGACCGGTCAGCACGCGGCCGAGACGCTCGGCATCCGGACGCTCGAGGGCCTCGTCGATTGGCTCGTCTCCGAGGACCCGCGGGCGGCGGCTTTGCGCGATCGGGCCGAGTTCTTCGTCTACCCGATGTTGAACGCTTCGGGGCGCTACGCGGGCCTCACTCGGGCGATGCTTCAGCATCCCAACACCGACAGCAACGGCTATTGGAACCCGTCGTTGTGGACGAACCGCATCGAGCAGCGAATCCACGGCGAGGCGATGCTGGCGGACCTGCAGCCCTCGCCGACCAACCGGCTCGACGTGGCGATCGATTTTCACTCGTCGGTGCCCGACTACGAAATCATCGGGCCGAACGGCGAAGGGACCAGCGGGCGCGACGATTGGGGATACATCAAGACGGGCCAAGGGGACCATCTCAACCCGGTGTGGGTCAACTTCCGCACGCTTCAGCCCAACGTGTTGCAGGTCACCTCCGGCGGGGGGAGCAACACGACGATCGGGTTCTCCCAGAATTACCTCTACGCCGATCTCGACGTCACGTTCGAGAACCAGTTCGCCATCAGCCGCCCCTCGTCGTACTATCACGATCTCGGCAAGAACTGGGGACTGGCGATGTACCAAGCGTGGGTCCAGGTCGGCGAACCGTTGGCCGGGGACTTCGACGAGGACGGCGAAGTGGACGCGGCGGACTTGGCGGCGTGGCAGGCCGGCTTCGGAATCTCAGCCGGGGCCGCCCATTATCAGGGAGACGCCACGGGCGAGGGGATCGTCGACGGGGCCGACTTCCTCGCTTGGCAGCGGCAACTCGGCTCTCCCGTCGGCAGCGCCAACGCGAGCATCGTTCCCGAACCGGGGACGACATTCCTGCTGGCGATCGGCTGGCTCCTTGGCCGGCGGGCGATTCGCTCGCGACGCTACAGCAGGTGACGATCGCCGCGGCTCCAGTGCGCAAATGCATCGTCCGCGGCCGACCATTCGGCGACGAAGCGATCGTTCGCTCGCCGTGAGCTTCGCCAGGGGGCTTGATCCCCCTCGGCCCGACGACGCAGCCAGTTTCCGTCCTCGTCGGGGTCGAACGCTCGACTTGGAAAGCGACCGACCGCGAGCGCCTCGTCGACAAGAGGCGCCTCGTTCGCGTCCGCCTCGGCAGGGCGTTCAGCCACGGACCACGCGGCCAAAGCGACCAGATCGTCGGCCGACAGGGCTGCGGCCGCGACTGTCGTCGGCGCCGCGCCGAAGTACTCCTGCCATAGCCCCAGATCGCCCGCGTCGACGACCCCGTTTTGATTGCCGTCGGCCCCGTGCCCGGCGGGGACGGCGGGGGAGCCGAACTGCCGCTGCCAGGCGAGGAAGTCGGAGCCGTCGACGGTCTGATCGCCGTTGTAGTCGCCGGGGGTCGCCGGCACTTGGAAGCTCGCTTCGACCAGCCCCGACCATAACCCGCCCGAAGTTCGCAGTCGAGCCTTCACGGTCGTGTTCGAGCCGAGCGCCACGGCCCCGGTGTAGACCTGCACCGCCGACGAGGGATTGACCCCGCCGCCGATTGTCCGCGGATCGGTGACGCCGTCGAGCGTGTAGTAAATTGTTCCGCCGATGCCCGACATCGTCAGGGCGAAATTGGCCGGTACGTCCCCTCCGTGCTGATTGAACACCGGCGCGGCGAACGTCGTGAACAACCCGTCGCCGCGAAGCTGATTGAGCACGATCGTGCCGCGGGCCGGAAAGTAAGTGTTCAGCAGCCAGTTGATCTCGTTCTGCCAAGTGGTCTTGTTGCGGGGCGGTTCAACCTGGGCGTCGCCCCAGCGGGCGGCCTCGGCGATGATCGCCGGCTCGACCTGGACCACCCGCTCCATCATCCGGGCGACGTTGTTGGCCACAGTGAGCGGGCCGCCGTTGAAGAAATACTCTTGCGTCTTGTCGATGAACTTCTGGCGGTACTCGAGGTGGCCCAGCAAGTCCTGGTGCAGGTACTGCGGGTTGAACTGGGCGTATTCGCTTTCATTGCCGAAATTGAACGGTCCGGTCCGATCGATCGACGCCGACCCGTGCAGCGTGCCGGCCGCCCCCAGCGAATGTTCGTTGTCGTGCACGAAGAACTGGAAACCGCGATCGGCGGCGGTTCGGTTGTAGATGCCGAACCAATTGTTCGCCTTGTTGTTGCCCAAAAACTGCGAGATGCCCGAGTCGTATCCCCCGGTGTAGATGATCACCATCATGAAGTCGATGAGATTCTCGACGTCGAGCAGCACAGGCAAATTCGGATTGCGCGTGCCGTCGGGATTGAGCCCCTGCATCGTCCAGTACACGTCGGCGTTGGCCGTGGGATTGGCGGCAAGCAGCTCGCCGTAGTCGAACAGTTGTCGCCAGGCAAGATCGTTGCCGTCGGCCAACTCGGTGCCGCCGACGTCCCCCAGTCCGTGCTTGACGACGTCGTAGTCCGACTCGTCCCCGCCGAAGTAGGACTCGCCGTAGAATTTCTCGACGCGCTCCTGCGTCTCGAACAGTCCCCAATAGACCCCGTCCAGATACAGGTGATAGTACCGGCTGCGGGTGTAGGGTTGGTCCAGGTCGCGCTGCAAATCGCGACTGAACTCCTCGCGCGTGAACGTGTTCTGCAGGTTTCCCTCGGACGACCAAGAGTAATTCTGCGCCGTGCGGAGATCAATGACGTCGAAGACGTCGACCCCCTCGTCGCCGAAGAGCGGATAGCGAAGCCGCGAATCCCCGTACTCGCCACGAAAGTAGAGTCGGAACGCGTGCTTCGGGTTGAAATCGTTGCGGCTGTACCCGCCGCGGATTCGCAACCCGGCGTTCACCATGAAACCGTCGGAGCCGTCGGGATTGATCAGCTCGACGCTCGCCGCACGTTCCCAGTCGCGACCGCGGTAGGTCGCGTTCACGTAGATGCCGGTCGCCGGGTGAAACAAATTCGCCAGATCGGTCGTGATCGAGAGCGACGGGATCGACGCCAGCGAATCCTTAACCGCCTGGGCCCCGTACAAGCTGATAATGTTGGGGTCGATGCCGTAGTCCATCCGCTGGCCGTTCAGTCCGTCGGGCGCCCAGCCCGCCGGGGTTTCGCCGTTGGGCGATTGGGTGATGACGTCGTCGAGAAACAGATACGTACTGGCCGACACGAACGAAGGGGTGTAATCCAACTTGAACGCCGTCGCCCGCAGCGTGGTCGTCCCCGAGACGATGATCGGCTGCGTGTAGAGCTGGCCGTTGGTTACGGTCAGATTCGCGCTCGCCGCCGGGGTCGAGCCGTCCGTCGTGTAAACGATGATCGCTCCGGGCGTGGGGGTCGACAGCGAAACGATTTGCGTCGAGTCGTACAGCCCGTGCGGGACGCTGAAGGCGACCTGCTCGGCGAACCCCGCGACGTTCGTCCCCGCGTTGGCGTACCCCGGCGTCGCCTGATAGAAATAGCCAAGGTCCTCCGGAACGACGATCGAGGCGCTCTGGGCCACGAGCTCCGGCAGGATCAACATGTCGCTCCCCGCGGGGAAATTCAGCCCGTGGATCGCCAGCACGTTCTGACCAATCCGCAACTGCGGAATCGCGAAACTGACGTCGAAGTCGCGAAAAATCTTGGCCTCCGAGTCGGCTCGGCCGCCCGACGCCTGCGAGTTCCACTGGACAGTCTCGGGAGCAAACGCCTCGGCCACTTTCACGCCGTTGACGTATGCGACGAACCCGTCGTCGTACTTCATCCGCAACTGCAGCCGTCCGATTCCTCCCAGCGTCGTCAGTTCGAAAGGAATCCGGATGTAGGCCGACGCGGTTCCGGACGGCACTGTCGTGCCGATCTCGTTGACGAAGTTGACCGAGTCGCCGGGGCTGTCTTCATAGCCGACGCCGGTCGGGCCGACGATCGTGAACGCCGCGTCGTTGAAGTCGACCCCCTTCCAGGTCGCGTCGAACATGTTGCTGGTGGGGATCCAGACTTTGGCCTGGGCGCCGGAGGCGACCACCGTCGTGGTCGCCCCGTCGAGTGCCATCGCCCGGCCGTAGGAAATGTCCTCGAATTGGGAGGGAAACTGCGGCGCGAACTGGTCGATGATCGTCGTGCCGTCGGCCGCGACAAGGGCCAAGTACTCGCCCCCCGCGGACAGGGCGAAGTTCGTATGCACTTCGCCGTTCGGCTTGACGGTGTTCTTGTTCGACGCGAAGACGATCCGATACCCGCCCCCCGGCAGGACCGTCCCCGCGGGGAACGTCCACTTCACGAGGTTGTTGGCGTTGTCGGTGAGATGGAGCCCGCCGAGGTCGACCGAGTCGACCCCCGGGTTGTAGATTTCCAGCCAGTCGGACGAGTCGCCGTCGTAGTCGTCGAGGCTGTCGTCGTTCGAGGCGACGAACTCGGTGATCCGCAGCAGCGAGGCGTCCAGCGCGATCCGCGGCTCGAGAGCTTCCATGCCCAACCGCCGGTCCCGACCAGTGCGCGAAGTCGTCTTCATCGAGGGCCTTGCCTGGGGTGCGAGGCGGTCGACGCCTGCTGCTGGTAAAGAGAAAAAAGAGGAGGGGGGCGCACAGGCACGCGAGACTCCGCAGTCCCAGCCTGAACTTAGCAAGTTCGGCAGATTCTTGCGCTCTCGCGTCAGGAAGAAGTACTACCGACGACGCCGCACCCATCCGACGAGGCATCCGGTCGCGAGCAATGCCCAGGTCGATGGCTCGGGGATGACATAGCGGCCCGGGTTGCCGATGTCGCCTGCCGGGTTTGCAATCGAACCCCAGGCGTCGCCGACGACCGACAAGGACCACAAGGCCGGGTCGTTGGCGCCCAACGCCGCCGGCGAGAGCGGATTGCCGCTGACGCCGTTGGTGCGAATCGTGCCGGCAAAATCCTGGTCGCCGTAGGTGAGCCGATCGACGAGCGTCATCGCCGCGTCGTAGATGTTGATTTCGTCGTTGCGCCCCAGATTGGCCGTGTTGCCGCCGATGATCTTCACCGACGGGGGCAGTCCCCACGCCGTGGCGAAGTTCTCCGCCGTGTCGTCGGTCAAAATCACTGATTCGCCCGGCGCCACCACGCCGAAATCGCTTAACGAAATCGTACCGGCGTTGTCGCTGTCGTCGTCAAAGCTCCAGCCGGTCATGTCGATCGGCGAGCCTCCGAGGTTCGTCAGCTCGACAAACTCGCCGATGCTGCCCGTTGCTCGGCCGTTGTACATCCACTCGGTGATTCGCATGGCCGCCGAAGCCGAGGGCGCCGCCGAGAAAATGCCAAGGGCGACGATTGCCGCGAGACGAGTTCGCTGGAGAAAAGAACGGATCATTGCCGAGCCTCCGGTTCACGAGACGAAAACCACAAGATGAAGAACAGATGAAGTCGCGTGGACAAGCAGCGCAAAAAGAGCCAAAAAAGGCTCGCCGTGCGCTTCTCATTGTAGCAGCCGTGCAAATGCACCACAAACGGCGGGGGACGGCGATAGTAATACCATTTGCGCCCTTGGAAGGGTGGCTGGGGTCGCAGCGCAGCGGAGCCCCCAGGGAATCCGCTGGGGGCTCACTTCGTTCGACCCCAGCCATCCATCACTTTGGCATACGGCATCACTACCGGGACGTCTGATCAGGCGATGCCGGGTCGTCGTCTGGAGTCGAGCGGGTAGAGCAGGAGGGAGCCCCGCGTCAATCGCGAAGAATCGTCCCCGCGCGCAAATTCGCTCACTCCGCCGCGATGTTCGCAAACCCCCTGCGGCAGTGCACCCTTCGCGTTTCTGGCGGTTCAGGAGCGAGGCCGATCGTCGCGCTACGATCCCAGCTCTGCGAAATCGCTCGCCATCGCGTCGCGCTGCCGGGCGACCATGTCGGCGTACGCCCCGCCGCGGGCCAGCAGATCCGTGTGGGACCCTTGCTCGACGACCCGGCCCGCGTCGAACACCAGGATGAGGTCCGCCGCCGCGACCGTGCTCAGCCGATGGGCGATGACGAACGTGGTGCGGGTGTGCATCAACTCGTCCAGCGACTGTTGGATGAGCTGCTCGCTGGCCGTGTCGAGATTGCTGGTCGCCTCGTCGAGGATCAGGATCTGCGGATCGGCGAGCAAGGCCCGCGCGATCGACAGCCGCTGGGCTTGTCCGCCGCTCAACCGGACGCCCCGCTCGCCGATCACGGCGTCGTATCCGTCGGCCAACTCGGCGATGAATTCGTGGGCGTTCGCCCGTACGGCCGCCTCGACCACCTCGTCGAGCGTCGCCCGGGGACGACCGTAGGCGATGTTCTCGCGGATCGAGCCGTCGAACAAGAACGTGTCCTGCTGAACGACGCCTAGCAGTTGTCGGTACGACGCCAGTCGCAGATCGCGCACATCGACGCCGTTGAGCAGGATTCGTCCCGAGGTCGGGTCGTGAAACCGGGCGATGAGATCGGTGACGGTCGTCTTGCCGGCCCCGCTCCGTCCGACCAGGGCGACGACGCTTCCCCCCGGGACCGTGAGATTGAGATCGCGCACGACCGGCGAGCCTGGCTCGTACTCGAAATCGACGTGTTCGAAGCGGAGTTCTTCGACCCGCCGCGGGGCGGGGAGCGCGTCAGGGCGATCGGGCTTCTCGGCCGGCGATTCGAGGACCTCGAACACCCGCTCCATCCCCGCGAGCGAGCGCTGCATTTCGCTGAACGAGTTGACGATTTGCCACACCGGCTCCAGCAGCAGCATCGTGTACCACTGAAAGGCCCAGATGTCGCCGATCGTCGCGTCGCCGGCGATCATCATCCAGCCCCCCATCCACACGATCACCACGTTCATGCCCGCCAGCAGCAGCCCCCAGCACGACCACAACGCCAACTCGCGCCGGTGGGCGAACATCTCCTTGCGGGCGATCGTGTGCCGACCGGCGAGATAGCCGGCCTTCTCGCGCACTTCCCGCTGGAACGACCGGACCACGCGGATCCCGCCGAACGTTTCGCTCACCCGGGCGTCGATCGCCGCGTTTTCCTTGCGCATCGAGCGGTAGATCGGCCGCACCCGTCCGGCGATGATCGTGCTCAGGATCACCGCCGGCGGCAGGATGCAGATGGCCGTCAGCGCCAGCCGCCAATTGATCGCCAGCAGAATCCCCACGGCCACGGTCAGCCGCAACAACGACACCGCGGGCGAGATGATCGCCAACTGCAACAGCCCCGAAGTGCGGTCGATGTCGCCGGTCAAGCGGCTGATGATGCCGCCGGTCTTCATGGTCGTTATCTGCTCGAGCGGCAACCGCAACAGCCGCTCGTACAACGCTCGGCGGAGCGACTGAACGACCCGTACGTTGAGCAGTCGCTGGCGCATGTTCCGCGTCGCTTCGACCCCTTTGGCCAGGACGATGAACGCCAGGAACCCGCCCCCCAGCATGGTCAGCAGGCGGTATTTGTCATCGCGCGGCAGGTCGTCGCGAGTCAGCACCCCGTCGACGATCTGCCGCATGAACAGCGGCTGAGCCATGTCGAGCACGGCGACCGCCACTGCCAAACCGGTCAATAACGCCGCGTCGCGACGATGGGGGCGCAGCCACGCGGCGTACTGCCGCATGTAGCGCCGCCGCTCGGGCCGCTCGGCCCGGTCGCTGCTGTCGCCGGAGGGGCCGTACTCCTCGGCGGCGAATTGCTCGGTCCGCTTCTCGCGGTAGGCTTGGCGAAAGCGTTCGAACCGGCGACGGGAAGACTGGTGGTGATACAACGCGAAGGGCCCAAAGCAAGCATCCAAGCCGTGCGGCCCGCGGACGACGCATGCCGCGGAACAACGATACAGTGTTGCAGTCGCAACCACGCGGACAAGAGCGCCGACGGAGAAGCTCCTGCAGGCCGGAATCGTCCCGGATCCCGCAGACGAGGATCGCCCCGCGCTGGCCGTCTGTCCTCCCCTGCCCGGGCAGCGTATAACCTAGTGCTTTGTCGGCTCGACGATTTCGGGCTGGCGAGGCGCAACCTGTTGACGGAGAGAGACGTTGCGTCGTCGCCAACCCGAAATCTAGCCTGTCTCAAAGCGCGAGATTGCGCCGGAAGACCTCGTTCCAGCCAGGGGGGCAGGACGAGGCGTCGCAATGACGAATGACAAGCGCCCGTAGCTCAGCCGGATAGAGCAGCGGATTTCTAATCCGCCGGTCGGAGGTTCGAGTCCTCCCGGGCGTGCTGGCCGGCTGCGGCCAACCCGGCGCTCTTCGCTCGCTCGCCGTTAGCGTATCATCGTTCGCAACGGATTCGCCCTCGGCGGCGTGGCGACCCGGACGCCCTCGCGCAAGGCGTCGGCGACGTCCTCGGCCGGATCCGGCGTGGTGGGCGTCGTCGGAGTCGTCGCTTGGCTCACTGCCGAGGAGTCCGGCTGCGCGGGGGCGTTGCGGAGCAGAATCGAACGGGTCGCGGGGTTGCGCACCCAGGGCGCCGACGCGGATTGAGTGCCGTGTGGCGCCGCTGCGACGACCGAATCGATCTCCGTCGGGCCAGCATTGGCCGCTAGCGCGCTGGGTTCGGCTGCCGCTTCGTCTGGCGCCGTCGAGGGCATCTCGACGTCGACAAGTTGCTTGGATGGTCGCGGCGCGGCGCCGATGGCGCCGCGGCTCCCGGCAAGTTGTTTAGGACCAGCGGCGTGCAGAACGCGGGTCCGCTCGGCCAGCAAGGTCCATGGACCCGACATCGCGCTCGCCTGTCGTCGGGCTGCGTCGAGCCAATACTGCCGTCCCGCGGCGATAGTCGAGACGATCGCCCAGGGCGATTGACCAAGCTGCGGCCGAAGCCGCCCGCGGGCGAGGGCTTTGGCTTGCGTCGTCAGATTGGCCAGATCGAGATTCCACAATCGCACGATCCCGTCGGCGCCAGCGGCGGTCAGCCAACGACCGTCGGGGGTGAAGCAGATCGCCGAGACGGCGCCTTCGTTCCCGTTGACGGTGACGGGCGACTCAGTCGAGGTCGACAGATCCCACAAGCGGATCGTGCCTGTCGCGTCGGCGACGGCCAGCCAATCGCCGTTGCCGCTCATGGCGGCTGCAGAGACCGTGGTTCCGCCGGCGAGGATCCCCTGCACTGCCGGCTGTTCGCCGGCGGCGAGCGACCACAACCGCACTCGGCCGTCGGTCCCCGCGGCGGCGAGCCGTCGGCTGTCGACGCTGGCGGCCAAGGCCCGGACGGTCGCTTGGTCCTCGCCCAGCGCGAGCGGGGTCGACAGATCCGCGGAGCTCAGATCCCACGCGCACACCCCGCCGCGATCTCCCGCGGTCGCTTGGCCGCAGGCGATAAGCCAGCGATTGTCAGCCGTAAACAGCGCGTGCGTCGCGGCGCCGTGGCCGCTTTGCAGCGAGAGCGAAGTGCTGCCCGGTGCGCGTTGGTTGAGATCCCACAGGCGCGTCGTCTCGTCGACGCACATTGCCAGCCAGCGGTTGTCGGGGCTGATTGCGACCGCCTGGATTCGCCCGCCATGGCCGCGCAGGTCGAGCGACTTCGGTTTCTTGACTCCCTCTTGCAGATCCCACAGGCGAGCCGAGTCGGGCTGCTCCCCGGTTCCGGCGTAGACCGCCGCCAGCCAGCGGCCGTTGGGGCTCGTCACGACTTCGCGGACCCCGGCGGCGAGCCCAGGCAACACGATCGGTTCCGAGCGCGGGCTGCCGGGGCTCCACAAGCAGACGCACGAGTCGAGCCCCCCCGAGGCCAGCCAGCGCCCGTCGCAGCTAAAGGCAAGGACGCTCACTTCGGCTTGATGTTGCCCCAGGATGATCGAGAACGCGCCGGGGCTCGCGCCGGTGACGTCCCACAGGCGAACAGTGCGGTCGGCGCCCCCTGTGGCGAGCCAGCGATTGTCGGGGCTCACGGCGAGCGCCCGCACGGCGCCCTCATGCCCGCAGAGCAGGCAGCCGTCGAATTCCCGCGCGGGGCGACACTGCTGCAGCGCGTCGCGCAGGCTCTGGTGGGCTTCCACGACCGCCGGTTCGCCGTGGCGGGTCGTCGCCTCGACTGCCTCGACTGCCAAGTGGAGCGACCGCCACGGCTCGGACGGCAGGAGCTCGGAAGCCTGCATCGCCATGTACTTGGCCGATACGAGTCGAACCTCGCGTTCGGCGGCGGCGCGGGCTTCTGTCTCTTTCGCCGCGTGGGCTGCCAGCGATTCGAGCTCGTCATGCGCGTCGGCTCCGGCCGGCCGGCTCGCCGTGGCCGGGGGTATGGCGTTTCGACCGCCGAACCAAGCGAATCCGCCGACGACCAGCACGCCGGCCAGCGCCGCGGCGACCGCTGTCGTCCACCCGCTCAGCGCTTCGTTGTGCGGAGCTGAGCTCGCGAGTGCCAGCGAGGCTTCGGCGCGTTGCGCCCGAGCGGAGCGGGGGGACTGCTCCAACCAAGCCAGCGGGTTTTCCGCGACCGGTTCCTCGACGATCGGCGCCGGCGGCGGGGGGGGCGCCGACACGGTGCAACTCAGTCCGCACGACGAGCAAACGACCGCCTGCGGCTCATGCGACTCGACGACTTCGATCGCCGCCCGGCATAACGGGCACGGCGCCGACGCCAACCGGACCGCAGCCGCATCGCCTGCGGCGGAGTTCTCGTCCAAGCCGGACATGCTTGAATCCATGGCGGACCCCGGTGGGACGGGTCGAAGCGGGGGACGGCGGCGCTCGACGCACGCTACAAACGGCACGATCGCGCTCGTAGGGTTGATCGGCCCGTTATTGCCGGAGTCCTCCCCAAATTGCGTGGCGCCGGCACAACCGGCGCGTTCGTTGCGTCCGCTACGACTGGCCGGTCGTCGCGGCAAACCGTGGACGGCGACCTTGCCGAGCTTGTGCCGGCAGGCAGTCTTGAAGCGCCCCGTCAGAAGCCGCGCAAGCGCAGCGTCGAAGGCCCGTCGAGCCCCGACCGCGCACAGCGATGGGCTCTCGGGCCATGGGACTGCGACGGCGCGCACGCTTGCGCACGCCGGGGCGGTTGGACCGCGGGAGGCTCAGGCGCGCCGCCGTCTCAGAGCGAGTCGGCTAGGCGCTCCGCCGCATCGGCAGGATCCGCTCGTCTTTCCCGCGCATCCGCTCGGCGACTTCACTCCGCTTGCCGCCGGCGACCTTGGACGTTTGCAACGCCTCGATCAACTCCGGCAAGGTCAGCGAACGATTGTCGATCTCCAGCGGGGCTTCGCCCTCGGGATCGCAGAACACGTCGATGCTGCCGTCGGTGAGCCGCAGCTCGTCCAACTCGCGGAGCAGGCCGTCGACGACCGCCTGACGAACCAAGTGGCCGCGGGTCGCCTGGGTCTCGGCCCCGGCGGCGCCGAGCGCATCGAGCGCCCGCTTCGCGAGCGCCGGCAAGTATTCCGTGGGGATCTCGATCGAACGCGGGACGTAGATTTTCAGTTGCATGGCTACCCTCTGCGAATGCGGGAGTCGGGGGTTCGGCGGGGCTGGGACCGGGCCGTCGGGGCAGATCGAGTCGCGTCCGCCTGCCGACTGCGGGGTCGGGGCTCGCAAGTCCTCGAAGCTGGCGCGTTCGCGCGACGCCCGGCAACGGCAGTGCGGGCATCCTCATGCGTTATCGACCCGCACGCAGGGAGCGACTGCAGCGAAAATGACTGATTCGCGGGTTGTCCTCGTTGTGCAGGCGCCGCTGGCAAACGTCGCGAACGCCTCGCCGTCCCTGGCCGCTTCAGCATGCCGCGGCGTCGGTCGCCTGCAGGTCCCACCAATCGGCAGGGGGGGCCTCGAGGGGCGAGCGAACCCAAGGCGGCGCCGTTCGCTCGAAGTTCACCAGCAGGTCGAGACGACACTCCCGCAGTTCTTGCCGCAATTCGTCCATCGTCTGGTGTCGGTCGGCCGGGGATCTGGCAAGCGCACGCAAGCTGGCGGCCTCCAACTCGCGCGAGATCCCTCGCTCGGGCGCCGCCAGGCGGGGGGGGACGGGATCCTGCTGGAGGATGTTCCTCATGATCTCCGCCACCGACCTCCCCCGAACCGCGGGGCGCAGCGTCAGGCATTCGTACAACACGGCGCCCAGGGCGTAGACGTCGGTCCTCGGGTCGACCTTCATGTTCAATGCCTGTTCGGGCGACATGTACAGCGGCGAGCCGCGGCGAAGGGGTCGCTCCGTCCGTGCCGACGCGGTCGGCGAATCCTTGGCCGACTCCACCTCCCCGGGCACCTGGGCGATGCCCCAGTCGACGAGATGGAGGCTGTCGTCCCTGCCGATCAGCAGGTTTTCCGGCTTGACGTCGCAGTGGACGACCCCGCGGTCATGGGCGTGGGCCAAGGCGTCGGCCGCAGCGACAATTAGCCCGAGGAGTCGCTCCAGCGGCCACTGGCCTTGCGCACGTGACCGTTGATCCGTGCTGGTCAACTCAGTCGATCTTAGCTGGGTCCGCAGCATGTCGAGAATCTTGCGCAGCGTCGGGCCAGGAATGATCGGCATCGTAAAGAAAGGCTGCCCGCGGCCGTTGCGGCCCAGGTCGAGCAGCGGGGGGATCCCCGCGTGGTCCAGCCCGGCGAGGATGCGCGCCTCGCGAATCAAGAGCCGCTGCTCTTCGGCGTCGCCCGCCAAACGAGCGTGCAGACTCTTGGACGCGACCCGTCGACCGGTGAAGTCGTCGCGGCATTCCCAAACCTCGGCCTTCGCCCCGGAG
The DNA here is from genome assembly GCA_019636345.1 of Pirellulales bacterium. NCBI lineage: Bacteria > Pseudomonadati > Planctomycetota > Planctomycetia > Pirellulales > Pirellulales bacterium. The sequence goes on from JAHBXQ010000001.1 coordinate 924,181, forward strand.
CCGAGCAGCCGAAAATCGCGATACCGCTCGACGAGCGGAAAGGGCTGAGCCGGAAGCGGCGCTTCCAGGGCGCAGTACGTCGGCAAGGTCGGCGCGGCGACAGAGACGGATCGCATGGGACTCGCCGGGCCGGGCTGAGGGGGCGAATTTCCTCCGAGTTCACAACCCTAGCTCGGCCGCGGCCGAAATCCGTCGGGCAGCTCCGCCCTTGGCGATTGGGGGGCGGCCCCGCTCGCTTAGCGTACCGATTGTGCAACGAGAGCCGATTTTGTGGGCAGCGAACCCGCTTCCGCCCGCCTGCGATCCGGCATGGAGCGGGCGGACGCCGCATCCGAACCGCAATGCCGCCGCGAACACGGGGGGATTGCGAGCCGTGCCCGAGTTGCCAGCCAATTGGCCTGCGATTTGCGATCTCACAACGGACCGTTGTAGGCGGCGTTGATGTCAGGAGCTTGGGAAGATGGTTTCGATTGGGATGGGTGCGGCGCTCGTCGCCGGGTGGCGATGGCTGACGTCAGCCGTGAGTGCGGCAAGATCGTGGCGACGGTTGGCGGTTGCCTACGCCGGTTCGCTGAGGCATGCGGCAAGGGCCGCTTGCTTTGGCCTGATCGCTGTTGCGGGGCCGTTCGCTTGCTCCGCGCCTCCGGACGGGGATTTCCTGAGCAGCAACCCTGTCGCTGCCGGCTCAACCCTGGCCGGCAGCCTTGGAATGACAGCGGGAGTCCAGTTTCCCGGCAGTTCGGGGGCGATCATCGTCGCCGCGAAGTCGTCGCGGCCGTCATTGCCTGCGCAGGCTGCCGAATTCACGACGCAATGGCATCTCGCCGCGGCCTTGACCGCCGGGAGGGAGGGGAGCGTTCTCCCGCCGACACGTCGCGGCGCCGACCGCGCTGGGGCGCCGCTGAAGCTCTCTCCTGACCAAAGCAACTGGCCTGCCGAATCTGCTAGAGTCGATTTCGGCGTGGTCCACGCCATGTCGTTGGCGGTCGATGCAGCGGTTCCTGTCGTCGGCTCGTTGCCGGCAACTCCGGCCGCTGAGGCGGGTCGCGGGCTCGATCGGTTCGGCACGCCTGCTTCCCCAGCCCCGGTGATTCCCGTCGTGGTCTCGGGATTATCCCTCGCGCCATAGTCCTAGCGACGGGTCGCGGATGAAGTAGAACTCGCCCCCTTGGGGGGCGACGTTCGGCCCGACGGACAACTGATCGGGGTCGTACATGGCGAGGTGCTTGGCCAAATCTCCGAATTCGTAGCCGACGCTCCGCACTTCTTCGGCGGACAAGTGTCCCGGGCAGTACGTGACCCGGAACCGGTTCTCCGACGAGCCGTGGATCAAGTGGGCCGCGGCCGAGAGATTTTCGCGCAGATCGGCGTTCTCGGCCACGAAGTCCAGCACCTCCGGGGTTGTTCGGTAGCCGTATTTGCGGATCAGTTGATCGATCGCCGGGTCTTCGCCAAAGGTCCGCACCCCGGGGGCGAGGATGATCAGTTCTCCGCCGTCGGCGATCGCCATCCGAGTGCGGTAGATTGCCTTGTTCCCCAGCCAAGTGCTCGGGAACTTGTCGGGGTGGAGGTAGACGACCACCCGGTCGAGCCGCCGCGGCAGGTGGGTGATGTTCACTGCGGTCGACAGCTCGGCCGCCTGCCAGAAGCACTCGTGATCGTCGCCGATGTATAGCCCGCGCACCACCGATCGACCTGCGTCGTCGGCCCCGATGACGGTCAACGCGAACAACAGCGGCATGTCGCGGCAAAACCGGTCCTGGGCGTCGTTGAGGATCCGCCGCAACGGGTTGTCGGCGATCCCCATGACCCGTTCCATGCCGTACACGGCGCCGATGTAGTGGCTTTCGTTGATCCCCCGCACGCCGCCGACGCCGACGAACAGGTTCTTGTTGTAGTTGGCCATGCCGATCACCTCGTGCGGCACGACTTGTCCGAGCGAGAAGATCAGATCATGCTCCCCCGCGGCGAGCCGCTTGTTGAGTTGGGCCGGCCACGGCTCGCGGTAGATTCCTTCGGTGAACTCGGCGACCGCGTCGGCGGGCACTTCGCCGAGAGTCGCCACGTCGGTCCGCCAGTTGTGAGTGCGGATCAGCTCGCGGGGGACGGCGGGCATCATCTTGTCAAGCTGGCTGGCCGACATCGGCTCATGCGTCCCCACAGCGGGGATGACGTCGCGGATTGCCTCGCCAAGCAGGTCGCAGCACATGCAGGCCAGCTTGCCGGCTTGGCTGGCGTAGCGTGAGTAGTCGGGGGGAACCAACGCCACCCGCCGGCGCGGCCCCAATTGAGCGAACGTGTCGGCGAGAGCCGCACGCAAATCCGCGTCGGACAAAACGGTCGTCGGCGAACCGGCGGCGAAGTAAACGGCCATGGACGAGAAGCGGGGTCAGAGCAAGCTGGGCAAGTACGTGTCGGTCGACCACTGTGATTCTAACTCTTGCCGCCCGCCGTGCCACGTGCCGTCGCCGCCGAGCAGTGACGCCATGTGCGCCCTTAGAAGAGTGGCTGGGGTCGCAGCGCAGCGAAGCCCCCAGGGGATCCGCTGGGGGGCTCACTTCGTTCGACCCCAGCCCGCTGTTCCGCGGTCGATGGGTCGAGAGACTCGCGGGATTGCTTGTCCGCTGCGAGTTGCCTTCGGATAATCGCAATTGTGGAATCAACCCCTGTCACCTCTGGTCCCGTCGCCGGGCAGCCTGCCGGTCTGGCCGACCCGAAACGGCCCGAGCCCCATCTGTTTCGATTCAAGCTGAGGCAGTTGCTCGGGCTGGCGACGATCGTCACCCTGCTGGCCGGGGCGATGGCCGCCACGACCGGGGCCTGGCCGCTGGTGATCGGCTCGACGGCGGCCTTAATTGCCGCCCACGTGTTCGGCACGGTCGTCGGCGCCCGGCTCCGTGACACGTCGCAGGCCGTCGAGCATTGGCGCGAATCCCAGGGGGGCGCGGCGCCCGAGGGTCCGCGCCGGGCGTTTTTGAGCGGCGTATCGAGGGTCGAAGCTCCTCCGCAGCCCACGACTCTGGCCCAGCGGCACGAGGCCCCTTACCGCGACCGGCAAGCCCTGGCCGTCGGGGCCGCGACAGGGTTCGTCCTCGGCGCGTTGGGGATCTTCCTGGCCTGGGGCGGCCGGTTGGGGCTGCCGGCGGTCCTCATCGGGGCCGTCTCGACGGCCGTCCTCGGGGCATGGATCGCCTGGATCGGAACCAGCTTCGCGGCCATCTCACGCACCGCTTGGCGGCACGCTAACGCGGATCATGCCCGCGACGTCGAGCGAAAGCGGGCGTCCGCCCGCCAGCGGCAGACAACCTCCTCAACCCCGCCCGCGTAGCAGCCGCGTCAGCAACCGCGGCTCGATGCGCCCCCGAAAGCGGATCGTTCCGTCGATCTCGACGACCGGCACGCACTCGTGGAACTGGTCGCGAAGCACGGGGTCGGCGTCGACGTCGACCAGTTCCGGCTCAAGACCCTGCGCCTGCAGAATCGCCAGCGCCTCGTCGCACAGATGGCAACCGTCGCGCGTATAGAGGACGACGTGTCGGGAATGGCTCACGGCGGTTCTCCTCATCTTCTGCAGTCATGGAGCGCGCGGATGGCGTGGCCCGCACGGCGCGGGCCTTCACGACAAGCTTGATTGAGTTCACGGAGGCGTGCGAAGCGTCTTGTCGGGCGGCGACCGGTCCCCGGCGCCAGCGTCCCCAAATTACCGCTTAACCCCTCTGTAGAGGGGGTTGGGCCGCTTTGCCAAACCCTGCCCCGGCAAGGGCTTAGGGCATCTGTTTGCCGGCCCTTTTCCCCGCAGCCTAGGATGGATACGGCGGCCGAGGGACCCCGCGAACGCCCTCTCCCAGCTTGCCTCCGCTGCCGCCGAATTGCCCCGTCGTGTCGTAGCAAGTCTTTAGTCACGCGAAAGTTGCGCATCATGTCCAAGCATCACATGACTCAGAACTCGGGACTTCGCCAGCCGAAGAAGACGACCCGCGCGAGCACGGCGGGACGCATCGCACGACAAGCGCGACGAACGCTGTTGGGAACGCGAAATCTTCATGAACCGTTCTCTCCTCCTGAGGATTGGCACGAACCCAAAGAGAGCGGCGGAGCCTATCGCATCGTGGTGCGCGATCCGGGCGCCGGCTACCGTCATGTCGTCACGCCGGCCGAGGTCGCGGCCCGACTCGCCGAAGCGCCTCAAGCGTTCCTGCGCGGGCTCGAGGTGGTGCAGCTCAGCCGCATGACGCGCAAGAAGCAAAGCTTCCCCTGCTACGGCATGCAGTGGGGCGCCACGCTGTATTTGTACCCCATCGAGGAATCGCTGGAGGAGCATTTCTCCGCCCCGCCCCGCCCCGAGGTCTACACCGAGTCCCGCATGTACGGCGGCCGCTGGGACGAACCCTCGCCGGGATGGTGGCGCTTGCGGTGGACCGAGGCGACGATTCGCGACTTCTATCTCAACAACATCCTGATCCACGAACTGGGCCACCTGGTCGACGATCGCAACTCGAACTACCTCGACCGCGAGCGGTATGCCGAGTGGTTCGCGATTGAGTTTGGCTACCGTGCCAGTGGCGGCGGCGACAGCCGCCGCAAACCGTCCCGGCGGCAGCGCCGGCACCATGTGAAGTAGCCGACGGCTTCGCCCGTTGCCGATTCGAGTCGTTCGTGGCGGCCCTGGGGTCGGGCCGCTTCACTTTTCGCATGGGCGAGGGGGCCATGGGCAGCCCCCAGCCGCTCTCACGACTTGCCTAACGGCGCATCACGTCGTGGGCGATCCTTAGGCATCGACGCCGGTTGCCGCACGCCCCGGGGCTGAATTCGCGGCAGCGGAGTCGTTGTAAGTGGTTGTGCGGACAACCTCTTACGATTCTTTTCGAGGTTCCCTCGGCCGCTTGCGGGTCTTGCTGGCACGCTGGTTGCGTCGCGAGATCGTCGACTAGTCCGTCGGCAGGGTCAGGTTGCAGGGATCGCAACTTGGCCGGCCACCCTACCGTAAGCGGCAGTTCCCTGTCGCTCCGAGGCCAGAAAGGCGGAATTCTTTCTAGCGCTCCGGCGGCCTCGGCTGAAATCCTTCTGACAACGCACTGAGGACTCTCGAATGACTACCGAATGGTCACATCGGGGATGGTTCGCGCTGGTGCTGGCGGTCGTCGCGACCCTGGCTGCCGCGGCGCTCCCCACGACTTGCTACGCCCAGGACGAGGGGGCCGAGACCGCAGCAACTGCGGACGAGGCCGAAGAAGAAGCGGCCGAGGATCTCGGCGTCGGCTACGCGCTGGACAACATCATGTTGTTCATTTGCGCTGCACTCGTGTTCTTGATGCAGGCAGGCTTCGCGATGGTCGAGGCGGGCTTCAACTCGCAGAAGAACGCGGTCAACATCCTGTTCAAGAACTCGATGGACATCTGCGTCGGCGTATTGTTGTTCTTCGCCTTCGGGTTCGGGCTCATGTACCCGGGATGCTACGGAGTGGAGGGCTATGAAAGCAAGTTCATCTCGTTCGGCGGCTTCGGCCTGGAAGGCTATGAGTCGGCTGCCGACCGCACCTTCAGCCCCGGAACCGACTGGTTTTTTCAGGCGATGTTTGCGGCGACCGCCGCGACGATCGTCTCCGGCGCCGTCGCCGGTCGCATGAAAGTCGGCGCGTATCTGATTTACAGCGCTGTTCTTACCGGTTTGGTCTATCCGATCAGCGGCATGTGGAAGTGGGGCGGCGGCTGGCTTGCTGAGAAGGGCTTCCAAGATTTCGCCGGGTCGGCCGTGGTGCATGGCGTCGGCGGTTTCGCCGGATTGGCCGGCGCCATCCTGCTTGGCCCGCGGATTGGCCGCTATGTGAACGGCAAGAGCGTTCCCATGCCAGGCCACAGCTTGCCGCTGGCCTGCTTGGGGGTCTTCATCCTGTGGTTCGGCTGGTACGGGTTCAACCCAGGCAGCATGTTGGCTTTCCAGGGGACTGGAGATATCGACGGCACAATGCACTGTGCCGTCACCACGACCCTGGCCGCCGGCGCCGGCGGGTTGGTCGCCACACTGTTGAGCTGGATTATGTTCGGAAAGCCTGACCTGTCGATGGGCCTCAACGGCATCCTCGGCGGGCTGGTCGGCATCACCGCCTGCTGCGACTGCATGTCGACTCTCCAGGCTGCCGCGATCATTGGACCGGTTTCCGCTGTGTTGGTCATCGCCGGGGTGCTGCTGCTGGACAAGCTGCAGATCGACGACCCGGTCGGGGCCTTCCCGGTGCACGGCCTGTGCGGAATCTGGGGCTGCATGGCGATTGGGATTCTGCCCAACGATTATCTGAAGAACGGCGATACGTCGTTCGTCACCCAAGCGATCGGCACGTTTTCGATCATCGGGTGGTCGTTCGTCACGATGTTGGCCCTGTTCGCCGTGATGAAGGCGATGGGGATCTTGCGGGTCGGCGCCCATGAGGAGCAGGTCGGGCTCGATATCAGCGAGCACGGCATGCAAGCCTACGGCGGCGCCCCGTCGATGGGTTGATGAGTGCGTAGCGAACGGGGCGGCGGCCTGCTGACGGTCGCCGCCCCGAGCTTCGCCGCGGCCGATCTTCGACAGGGACAACCTGCCGGGGACCGGTCAAAGTGGATGCGACTGAGCGATTCACCAGGAGTCTTTCGAGATTTGAGGCAGCGACTCTTGCCTGGGTCGAACGATGTCCCACAGGGCTCGGCGGCGTTCCGCCGCCTACACGCCGCCGAGCCGGGACGTCGGTTTTCATAAGCACGAACAGCGAGGCGTTCGCGGACTCCGCAGCGAGTCCGCCGGCGGTCGGGAACAGACGCTCAACAAACCACCCTTCCAGCCCAAGCCCCGGGCGCCATCCGCGCCGCCTCTCGGCGCCCGGGGCCCGGCTGGAACAAGGGCCGCGGCTCTCGCGGCGCCAGTCCGCTCGGCTCGCTCTCCTGCGACCCGGCCTGCGCGACCGCCTCTCGTCCAGAAGGATGCCCCAATGGCTTGGGCGTGCCTCTCCGCCTAGGTGCGCTCAAGCCGGGGCATCTTATTGTTGAGAGGGAGATGTCGGGAGTCGGCAAGGACCAGCCGGTTGCGTCGCTATTCAATCCCCCGTCGTCGCGACTCTCCTGAGTTTGCCGGCGGCGTCATCAGGGTTCTCTCCCTGCGTTGATTCGCCTACGATGGTGGTTTCGGTACGGCAACTCCGTCTTCGCCGCGGGCGGGGACGTCGCGGTTCGTCCTTGATTTCCGCCAGACGCGACTTTTCGGTCCCATGAAGCTCATCATCGCGATTATTCAGCCCAACAAGCTTGAGGACGTGAAGGCGGCCCTCCAGGAGGTCGAGGTCGTCCGGCTGACGATTATGGACGTCCAGGGCTTCGGCCGACAGAAGGGCCAAACCGAGACCTACCGCGGTCGCGAGATGAACGTCAACCTGCTCCGCAAGGTGCAATTGCAGATCGCCGTGAACGAGGCGTTCGTCGAGCCGACGATCAGCGCGATCATCAAAGGGGGCCGCACGGGCGAGGCAGGCCAGATCGGCGACGGCAAAATCTTCGTGCTGCCGCTGGAAGATTGCATTCGCATCCGTACCGGCGAACGGGGCGCCGAGGCGATTTGACCGCGTCCTGGCGGCTGATCGCCGTGAACGGGAACTCGCAAAGGCTCGAAGCCGCAAGGGGATTCGCGCCTTTGCGCGAGCTCGGCTTCCAAGGCCCGCCCGTTCGACTCAGCGGCTGGCGCCATGCACGGACCGCAGTTCGTCGGCCAGGATGGCGATCCCTTCGCGAACCGTCCGTTCCGACTGCGAGAACGTGAGCCGAATGCACTGGCGGCGATGGGCCCAGTCGTCCCCCGGCGGCAGACCGAAGAAAAAGTGCTCCCCGGGCACCACCAGCACGCCGCGGCGTTTGAGCCGCTCGTACAGGTCGCGCGACCCGATCGGCAGTTCGGGGAACCAGAGCCACAGGAAGAACGCCCCCTCGCTGCGATGGACCCGCCAGGGGAAGGCGTCGCCGAAGTGCTCGGCGACGAGCTGCTGGGCCGCTTGGGACTTGGCTTCGTAAAAGGGCCGAATGTGGTTGCGGCAGAGCTCGATGAGCTGCCCCTCGCGGAGGAGCGGTTCGACGAGCGTCTGCCCCAGGTTGCCGTTGGCCAGCCCCACGATTCCCGTCATCGAGCGGATGCGGCGCACGAGCGATTCGTCGGCCAGCACGATGCCGGTGCGCGTGCCGGGGAGCCCCAATTTCGAGAGGCTGAAGGTCATCACCATCCCCGAGCGCCAGGTCGGGCGAATCGGCTCGAACACGGCCCCGGGAAACGGCTCGCCGTAGGCGTTGTCGACCAACAGCGGGATCCCGCGCGCTTGGGCTAGGTCGGCTAGCCTGGCGATCTCGTCGTCGGTGAGGACGTTGCCGGTCGGGTTAGTGGGCCGACTGACGCAAATGGCGCCGACGTCGTCGCCGATTGTCAGGGCGTCGAAGTCGATGCGGTACTTGAACTGCCGGTCCTCCAGCAGTTCGACCCGCGGCCGGAAGCTGCGAAACAAATCAGGCGTCAGTCCCTGGTCGGCGTAACCGATGTACTCGGGGACGATCGGCAGCAGGATGCGCCGACGGGTCCTGTCGGCCATCTCGCCGGCCAGAAGCGTGAACAGGAAGAAGAACGCCGTCTGCCCTCCGCAGGTGACCGCGACATTCTCCGGCCCGACGGGCCACCCGAACTCGGTCCGCAGGCATTCGGCCACGGCGTCGAGAAACCGCGGGTTGCCGGCCGGGCCGTCGTAGTTTGCGAGCATCCGATCGCAGAGCGGTTCGTCGGCGACGATCTCGCGCAAGCGGCGGCGCCAGACCTCTTGCATTTCGGGGATGTGGGCCGGGTTGCCGCCGCCCAACATCCGCATCGAGGCGCCGTCTCCCTCGGCGAGCGCGGCGCCGAGGTCGGCCATCAGCTCGACGATGCCGCTGGGACCGGACAGGGCCTCGCCGATTTGGCTGATGCAGTGCTCCATAGTCGCCGAATCGTACCACGGCGCGAGTCGCTCCGCGACTGGAGCGGCGGCCGTCGCGACGGTTCTGAAACGCCGAGGGGGTCGCGCAGAAGTGCGGGCGTCAGAGAGGATGAAAGCAGGCGTCCGCGGAGTCGCTCGGAGGGGCGCCTGCTCCGATTCCAGCTTGCTCAGCCTTTGCCCGCCACGCGCGACTGGGCCCGCAATTGCTTGAGCTGCCGTTCGCGGAGGGCGAGAGCCGTTTCGCCGGCGACGACCGAGGAGCCGACCTCGCGGACTTGCTGGTCGATCGTCGCGGCATCGAGTTTCTTGGCCGGGATCGATCGATTGGTCAGCACCGACACGACGTTGTCGGCCACCTGCACGAAGCCGCCGTCGACGTAGAACCGCTCTTCGGTCGTCCCGGTCCGCACCCGCAACTCGCCGAAGCCCAACCGGCCGATCATCGGGGCATGGTAGAGCGCCACCCCCAACTCGCCGTCGAACAGCGGCAGGGCCACGAAATTGGCGTCACGGTCGACCACCGTCTCCTCGGGGGTGACGACGATGCACCGAAGAGTCGATCCGGAGGCGGTGATGGGTGCGTTGTCGGCCATGGGACGGAGGTCGGGGGCTGGGGGCGAGGTTCGGGGGGCAAGAGCGAAGCGCCCGGCGGACGCGGCCGCAAGTTCAAGCTGCGGCAGCCGCGGGGGTTAGCCCTTCTTCTGTTCCTTCTTCCACTGCTCCTCGGCCTGCTCGATGCCGCCGACGTACATGAACGAGCTCTCGGAGAGGTGATCCCACTTGCCGTCGCAGATCTCCTCGAAGCTGCGGATCGTGTCGGCCAGCGGGGTGATCTCGCCCGGTTTGCCGGTGAAGACTTCGGCCACCAGGAACGGCTGCGACAGGAACCGCTCGATGCGGCGGGCTCGGTGAACGATCAACTTGTCCTCTTCGCTTAGTTCGTCGACGCCGAGGATCGCGATGATGTCCTGCAGTTCGCGGTACCGCTGCAGCGTGGTCTGAACGCGCCGAGCACAGTTGTAGTGCCGCTGACCGACGTACTGCGGGTCGAGAATACGGCTGGAGGAGGCCAGCGGGTCGACCGCCGGGTAGATGCCCTTCTCGGAAATCGACCGTTCGAGATAGATGAACGCGTCAAGCTGGCCGAACGCCGTGGCCGGGGCGGGATCGGTCGGATCGTCTGCCGGCACGTACACGGCCTGCACCGAGGTGATGGCCCCGTTGGTGGTCGACGCGATTCGTTCCTGCAGGGCGCCCATTTCGCTGGCCAGGGTGGGCTGGTAACCGACCGCCGAGGGCATCCGGCCCAGCAACGCGGACACCTCGGAACCGGCTTGCGAGAAGCGGAAGATGTTGTCGACGAACAGCAGCGTGTCGGCGCCGGTCTTGTCGCGGAAGTACTCGGCCATGGTCAGGGCCGACAGCGCGACGCGAAGCCGCGACCCCGGCGGCTCGTTCATCTGGCCGAAAACCATGCAGGTCTGGTCGATGACGCTCTTGCCGGTGTCGCCGATCTTGGCTTCCTGCATTTCGAGCCACAGGTCGGTCCCCTCGCGGGTCCGTTCGCCGACGCCGGCGAACACCGAGTAACCGCCGTGGGCGGAGGCGATGCGGGCGATGAGCTCGGTCAGGATGACCGTCTTGCCCAGCCCGGCCCCGCCGAACAACCCAGCCTTGCCGCCGCGGACGAACGGGGTCAACAGGTCGATGACCTTGATGCCGGTCTCGAATAGTTCGGTCTTGGTCGACAGTTCCGAGAAGCCGGGCGCCTCGCGGTGGATGGGCCACATTTCAGCGGCGTTGACCGGGCCGCGGCCGTCGACCGGCTCGCCGAGGACGTTGAACACCCGGCCCAGGGTCGCTTCGCCTACGGGGACGGTGACCGGGGCGCCGGTGTCGACGCAGTCTTGTCCGCGGATCAAGCCGTCGGTGGCGCCCAGGGCGACGCACCGCACTCGGCCGCCGCCAAGCTGCTGCTGCACCTCGCCGACGAGGTCGACCTTCACTCCCTTGTGCTCGCTTTGGATCCGCACGGCGTTGTAGATCGCCGGCAGATGCGCCTCGTCGAACTCGACGTCGAACGTCGACCCGATGACCTGGGTGATGCGGCCGATGTTTCCGGAGAGAGTGGCAGTAGACATGGCGTCAGACCGTGCTCGCGAACTGCGATGAGTGGTGGTTTTGGTTTTATGTGAGACGTTTGACGGTTGATGGTCGACGATCAGATCTGCGATCGGCGCATCGGCAATCACGCGTCAAACGTCGCACATCCTAATTCAGCGCCTCGACGCCGCCGATCAGGTCCATCAGTTCGGACGTGATCCGGCCTTGGCGGGCGCGGTTGTATTGCATGCTGAGGTGCTTGATCAACTCGTCGGCGTTTTCGGTCGCGCTCTTCATCGCCGTCATGCGGGCGATCTGTTCGCTTACGGCCGAATCGAGGAAGCACTTGAACAGCTTCACCTTGAAGCTGGTCGGCACGACCTCTTCCAAAATGCTCGCCGGCGAGGGCAGAAACTCGTACTGCGAGGCGCCGGCCGACTCGCTCGTTTCCCCGGCGAGCGACCCCAACGGAAGCAGCGTTTCGATCGCGACCGACTGCCGCGAGATCGACTCGAACTTCATGTACACGACGACCAGCTTGTCGAGTCGGCCGGCGACGTAATTTTGCAGGTAGCGCTCGGCGATGACGTCGACCTCGTCGAACGCGGGCCGATCGTGGAAGTGGGTGAATTCCTCGTCGGGAACGTTGCCGCGGAAGCGGAAACCGGCGATGCCCCGCTTGCCGGCGATTTCCAGCCGGCAGTTGGGAACGCCGGCCTGCAAGTCAGCCCACGCTCGCAGCCCGGCCCGGATCAGGTTGCCGTTGAACCCGCCGCACAGACCGCGATTGGCCGTGAGCAGCAGCATCGTGGCGTTCTTGGGTTCGTCGCGCGACTCAAGCAGCGGGTGCGAGACCTCCAGCCCCGTCGTCGCCAAATCGCGCACCAACTGCGTGATGCGGTTCGTGTACGCCGTAGCCGCGCTGGCGCGGTCCATCGCCTTCTTGAACCGCGCAGTGGCGATCAATTCCATCGTCCGCGTGATCTTGCGGATGTTCTTGATGGACTTGCGCCGCTTGTCGAGCGCCCGAGGGTTGGCCATGGTCGAGAGGTCAAAGGTGAGGGGGCGGTGAACTAGCCGCGAGGCCGCTGCCTCGCCGGCGGAACGGCGCTACGCGCCGACGGCGGCTTCCTGCGGAAGGAAGTCGTGCTGCTTGTTGAACTCCTCGATCGACTTCTTGATCGATTCGATCAGGTCGTCGCTCAGATCCTTCTTGTCGGCGATCTCCTTGACGACCTCCGACTTCTGGTCGTGCATGAATTGCAGGAATTTCTCCTCCCACTCCTGCACCCGATCGATCGCCACCTTGTCGAGGAACCCGCGGGTTCCCGCATAGATCATCAACACCTGGTCGATGACGTTCATCGGGCGGTACTGGCCCTGCTTCAACAGTTCGACCATGCGATAACCGCGGTCAAGCCGAGCCTGCGTCGCGGGGTCAAGCTCCGTTCCGAGTTGGGCGAACGCCTCGAGTTCGCGGAACGCGGCGAGGTCGAGCCGCAAACCGCCGGCGACCTTCTTCATCGCCTTGATCTGGGCGGCGCCGCCCACCCGCGAGACCGAGATGCCGACGTTCATCGCCGGCTTGATGCCCGCGAAGAACAAGTCCGGCTGCAGATAAATCTGACCGTCCGTGATCGAAATGACGTTCGTGGGAATGTAGGCCGAAACTTCCCCTTCCAGGGTCTCGATCACCGGCAGCGAGGTGAGCGAACCGCCGCCGAGAGCGTCGCTGAGCTTGGCCGAACGCTCGAGCAACCGGCTGTGGCAGTAGAACACGTCGCCGGGGAACGCCTCGCGACCCGGAGGACGACGCATGAGCAGCGACAACTGCCGGTAAGCCACGGCTTGCTTGCTGAGATCGTCGTACACGATCAGGGCGTGCCCGCCGTTGAACATGTAGTGCTCGGCCATGGCCGTGCCGGCGTACGGGGCCACGTACTGCAGCGGGGCCGGGGCGCTGGCGCCCGAGACGATGACGGTCGTGTAATCCATCGCCCCCGACTCGCGCAGCTTTTCGACGACCGCGGCGACCGTCGACTCCTTCTGCCCGACCGCGACGTAGAAGCACTTCACGCCCGAGGACTTCTGATTGATGATCGCGTCGAGCGCGATGGCCGTCTTGCCGGTCTTGCGGTCGCCGATGATCAGCTCGCGCTGGCCGCGGCCGATGGGGGTCATCGCGTCGATCGCCTTGATGCCGGTCTGCAGCGGTTCGCACACCGGTTGGCGTTCGGCGACCCCGGTGGCGATCACCTCGACGTCGCGGCGATCGGCGGTGACGATCGGCCCCTTGCCGTCGAGCGGGTTGCCCAGCGGATCGACGACCCGGCCGAGCAGTGCGTCGCCGACCGGCACGCTGAGCAGCTTGCCGGTGCTGCGGACCTCTTCCCCTTCGTTGATCTGCAGGTAGTCGCCCAGGATGATGATGCCGACCGAGTTCTCTTCCAGGTTGAACGCCAACCCGATCGTGCCGTTGGCGAACTCGACCATTTCGCCCGCCATGACCCCCGACAGTCCGTAGACCTGGGCGATGCCGTCGCCCACTTCCAGGACGCGGCCCACTTCGCGGACGTCGATCTGCGCGGCGTACTGCTCAATCTCTTTTTGAATGACTGAGGCGATTTCGTCGCTGTTGAACTTCATCGAAGCTCTCCGGCTTGCTAATTCGTTTTGAAAGGGGGCCCGGCTCGCGTGACGCGGAAGCGTGCTGCGCCGGGCTGAATTCGGTTGTGTGCGGCGGTCGCTCGGCGATTACGGCGAGACGAACGTCTGCGGGCGGGTGTGGATCGCCTCGACGGCGCGGTCGATCATGTCCTGACGGGCCAGTTCCAGCCGATTGCGGGCCGAGGCGTCGTACACGCGGTCGCCGACCCGCACGACGAACCCGGCCAACAGGTCGGGATTCACGCGGCGGGTCACCTCCGGCTCGGCGCCCAACAGCGCCCGAAGCGAGCCCAACAGTTCCGATTCCAGGCTCGATTCGACCGGCGAGGCGGTCGTCAGTTCGACCCGCAGTCGGCCCGAGCGGACGTGCCACAGGTCCCGGGCCGCCTTGATCACGTTGCGCAGGATCCCCAGCCGCCCGTGGGCCGCCATGACCTTGAGCATGCTGAGCAGGGTTTGCGATCCGCGGCCGCGGAACACGCGGTCGATCATCGCGGTCTTTTCGTCCTCGGAGACGAGCCCCGAGCGGAACAACTCCTCGAACTGCGGTTGCCGATCGAGCACGTCGACCAGCAGGCTTTGCAATTCCTCGACCAACGCCCCCTGCCCCGCAAGATCGCCCGCCGCATCGAGCGCCGCGTGGGCGTAAACGCCCGCAAGACGCTCGAGATCGACGTCGAACACGGTGTCGTGGTGCGGTTCGCCTTGGGAAGCGGCCTTCGTCATGGTGCACTTGCTGCTGGGGGAACTTGCGCCGCGGGGCTCAGTTGGAACTCGACTTGCCCAACTGAGCGAGTCCTTCGCGGATCAGCGCCGCGTGACGGTCGGGGGTGATCGCCTGGCCGATCACCTTGCCCGCCAACTCGATCGCCTGATTGGCGCTCCGCTCGGCGAGCGTCTTGAGAGCCTGATCCTTGGCGACGTCGATGTCGCGGATCGCGCGGTTGCGCTCCTGCTCGGCCGCGGCTCGGGCTTCCTCGACGATCTGGGTCTTGGTCGTCTCGGCGTCGCGGCGGGCCTCTTCGAGCATCTCCCGAACCTCGTCGGCCGAGCTGGCCAGCTTCGCCTCGTGGGCGGCGAGCAGGCGCTTGGCCTCCTCGTGCTTTTCGGCCGCGGCGGCCAAGTCGGCGGCGATCCGATTCTCGCGCTCGAGCATCGCCGCCGAGATCTTCGGCCAAGCGGTGGCCGAGAGGATCAACAGCAGCAGCACGAACACCGCGAAGGTGTAAACGGCCAGATCCGTCTTGAACTCGGCAGGGCTTTCGAGCGAAGCGCCGGCGTTGCCGTGCCCCGGGTCATGAGCCTCGGCGTGTCCGCCGTGATCGGAGGCCGCAACGGCCGGCGCGGCCCCGCCGACGACCAGCGCGGCCGCCGCCAGGAACGCTTGCAACACCATTCCCATTCGCGTGAGCATCGGTGACAGCTTCAAGTTCGAGGAATGCATAACGGGCAAAGGGAACGACGGGTCCGTGCCCGCCCGGGGCCGGGTCTTCGCTCCGGCCGTCGGGCGATGCGCGATCGGGCTGTTGCAGCCCGAACGCCTACGGCTTCGTCGAGCAGATAAACAATGCGTAGAAGGTGAAACCTTCGATCAGGGCCGCGGCGATGATCATCGCGGTCTGAATGCTGCCCGCGACTTCCGGCTGACGAGCCATGCTCTCCAGCGCGGCCGAGGCGAGCTTGCCGATGCCGTACGCGGCGCCGATCACGGTCAACGCGACGCCGAAGGCGCCCGAAAAACTGATCGCCGACCCGGGGGCCGCGGCAACCGCGGCGGCATCGCCCTCGGCGCCTTCTTCCTGAGCCATAGCCGGGCTTGCCAGCAAGCAGAGGGCCACGAATCCCAACGCAAGTAGATTGACAAATCGCAACACGAATCCAGCTCCTTATGAATGTGAAACCGAGTGCAGGCCAAGCGGCCGGCGTCGAGTCGGGGCCTCGCCCCGCACCTTAGTGTTGGTGAATCGAGGCGCCGATGAACAGGGCCGAAAGGAACGTAAACACATACGCCTGCAGGAAGGCGACGAACAACTCCAACAAACTGAACAGGGCTGAACCGGCGACCGACACCCCCGCCGCCGCTGGCCACATGCTGGTGGCCGCGGCTTTCACGGCGATCCCCATGATCGCCAACAGCACCAAGTGCCCCGCGACCATGTTGGCCAGAAGCCGGATGCCGAGCACCAAGTGCTTAATCAGCAGGCCGACAACTTCAATCACAAACAGCATCGGCTTGATGAAGATCGCCAGGACGAACGGCAAGTCCATGTGGGGCACCTGTCCGGTCCAGAAGCCGACCACGCCATACTTTTTCGAGCCGCCGATCACGACGGTGGCGAACGTCACCAAGGCCAGCGCCACCGTCACGCTGAAGCTGCCCGTCGGCGCCCCGACCCACGGCAGCATGCCGAACAGGTTGCACGTGAGGACGAACATGAACATCGTCCACAACAGCGGCACGTAGCGGTCGGCGTCGTGCTCGCCGATCGCCGGACGGGCGATCTGGTCGCGGATGAACATCAGGAACATCTCGAAGAGGTTCCACAGCTTGCCGCGCACCGGCCGGGCGCCGGTCGACCGGGCCGCCAGCCGCCGGAAGACCAACAGCAGCAGCCCCGCGACGACCAACTGCAGCACCATGAACTTCGAGATGCAGAAGCCCGATTCCGCCTCGTAGTTGTTCTTTAGCTTCCCGAACGGCTGAGGGATGAGAATCTTGCCGTCGAGGAACTGGTTGTACTGTTCGATCTTCGCCGCGGGCCACGCCGGGGTTTCCAGCATGTAGGCGTCGAGGTCCTCGGCCTGGGCCTTCACCCCGTCCCACGCCTTGCGATAGGACCCGGCCTTGTCCATGAGCCCCGCCCATTCGGCCCGCGCGTCGGCGCGGGCTTGCTTGACGGCTTCGGCATGCTCCTTCGCGGCGAGCTTGCCGGCGGCTTTCAGAGGGGGGACCTGAGCGAGGTGCTTGGCCTCAAGTTCGGCCAGGAGCTTGTCCGGATAGTTGCCCAGCCCCAACTGGCGCTGGAACCATCCCTGGCTGGGAGCTTCTTCCAGGAACCGGTCGAACGGCTTGGCGAAGTTCTCGTGGGCGTTGCGCCACGCATGGTACTTGGCCAGCAACTCGCCCTTGGGGGGGACGTTGTTCAGGCCTTCCAGCTTCGCCAGCCCGTCGTACTGCCGGGCCGCTTCCCAGTCCTGATAGTCGGGATCGAGCCGCACGTAGTGCTCGGGGAACTCTTCCCGCGTCTCGCGCTGCGAACGCCACAACGCCTTCGGGATCTCGAAGTAGTAGGCGTCCTTGATGTGCAGGATGTCGGACATGCGAGTGTTTCGAGGGCGGTGCGCGTCGCGTGAGGGAGATTTTCGGGGCGAAACCGCGTGATTTGGCGATGCTTAAACGGACTGCGGAAGCGGCGCCAGGGGCGACGAAGCGGCGGCGGACGGGGGACTTCGCAACAACCGCACGCACAGCAGCGTTTCGGCGACCAGGGCGACCAGGTAGTGCGAAAGCAGCAAACCGACCAACCCCGCGTCGACCATCGGGTGGGGCCGCTGCGAGCAAACCGCGAGCGCCGCGAGCAACAAACCGGTCCGCGCCAATACGGCCCCCAGGGCGCCGTTGACGCGACCGGCCGGGGTCCGCGGGACCAGGATCAACACGATGGCCGCGGCGCCGGTCGCAAACACCGCGCCGGCCGCCAGCGCGCTGGCGGCGTACGCCTGAGGCCCGAGCGTGCGCGCCGCAATCGAGCCCGCAACGCCGGCCGAAACGGCCAGGAGCAGACCCAACAGTCCAATCGACTTGAGCGCTGGTAACACGGCAGGCGTGCGGCGTGGGCCGCGGGGACCGTACGTGGAAGGTTCGGGAAGCGGAACGGTCGGGTCAACTGTCGCGGTTCGGGACGTCATTCGGGACGCCGTCGGGCGGCGAGGGAGCCGCAGGTTGCGGCGGACCCTGCGACCGGGGAGTCCTCGGTGCGTTCACGGTCGATGCGTCCGAGCCGGGCGCGGTGCGCGTGATCGCAATCAAGTAAGCGAACCCGGCGACGGCGCCGAAGACGACTCCCGCGGGGGAGAGGAAGCCGACTCCCCACCAGCGATCGAGGTAGCTCCCTGCGATCGCGGGCACGGCCATGACCACGGCAGTGGCGAAGATCTTCGCCACCCACGACATGGCGACCGCCATCGCCTGAGCGCTTCGCTCGTCCACCGGTCGTCGCTCCTAGAGCACCCCATGCGAACGGGTCCGCATTGGTCGCCCCGTTTGGCGTCCGGGCTGGTGCGTAACGTCAATCGCTGCAGATGCTTACGAAAAAGACCAGGGGCACGATCCAGCGGCGGGCGGTGCAGTCGGTCCGGTCCTCAAGCCTGTTCGCGATCTCAATCACGCGGTTCGAGGGCCCAATCTAGTGCTGGCATTGGGCAAGGTCAACGGGCCCGGATTGGAATTCGTGCTTTTTTTCACAAAGTCGCTTTTCATGCCGCAAGTGTTGAACCTGCAATAGGTTACTGCTAGGCAGTTGGGCGAGAGGTCCTTGCGCAAAAATGACGTGATTCCTCAATTTGTCCCACTTTGCGCGCCACGTCTCAGCTGGCGCTCGCCAGCCGCCCATTAGACGACGTAAGTCCTTTCGTAACAAAGGATTGGAATGTGTTAAGTTCGCCGAAGAGTTGCATTCTTGCGGTTTTTCGTATAATCTAGATGGTGGCGGGAGAATCGGTGGCGGTGCGGTCTCTTCACCAGCGTCACGGCGACGCGATCCTGGAGACCGTGCTAGGCCGCACGAGCGATTCTCGCCGCGGGCAGCCTTCGACCGTACAGTCGCGTTCGCGGCTGGCGCCTCCTTCGTCAGGGACGACGACCACGTACCGCGATGTTCCGCAGGGAATGTTCCCCGCGAGCGCGGCCGTTGCGAATCGTCCCTAACGCAAGGTTCCAGCGATCGATGACGACGGCAACATTGCGGGCCTACACCGCCAAAGATCTCGCCCAGATGGCGCGTGAGCGGGGGGTGACCGGCTGGCACTCCATGAGGAAGGAAGAGCTCATTCGGGCCCTGGTGCAGGTCGCGCGGCGACGCGCCTCCGCGAACAACCGCCCCGAATCGGCGCCCTCCAACGGCAAATCGCGCACCAACGGCGCCGCCTCCCTCGCTCGCAACCGCGAGATTGAAAAGCTGCGCTCGCATCTGGCTCACGCCAAGAACTTGGCCGCCGGCATTGGGGTCGTCCCGTCGGCAGGCGCCGAAACGACTGACAAACTGGTCGTCATGGTGCGCGATCCGTATTGGTTGCACGCCTATTGGGAATTGAACCAGCGGAGCATCGATCGCGCCCAAGCGGCCCTCGGGCAGCGTTGGCACTCGGCCAAACCTGTGCTGCGCGTCATTCGACTGGGCGACGACGGGGCGGGAAAGATCGAGCGAGAGATCTCGATTCACGGCGGAGTGCGCAACTGGTACGTCGACGTTCAAAATCCCCCCTCGCAATATCGCATGGAGATCGGCTACACGGCCGCCGACGGGTCGTTTTACTGTCTCGCGCGCAGCAACTCGGTGGCGACGCCCGCGGCCGGATCGGCGACTGAGTCGGTCGACGGCAACTGGGTCGACGTCGCTGAAAACGCTGATCGCATTTACGCGATGAGCGGCGGCTACACCCCTCAGGGCGCCAGCCGCGAGCTTCAGGAATTGATGGAGGAACGCCTCCAGCGGCCGCTGGGGTCGCCCATGAAGACTCGCTACGGCCATGGCGCCGGGCGATTCCGCGACGATTTGCAGTTTGCGGTCGACGCCGAGGTGATCGTGTACGGCGCCGCCTCGCGCGGGGCGCACGTGACCTTGCAGGGCGAACCGGCGCCGCTTCGCGACGACGGCACCTTCGCCGTGCGACTCCCGCTGCCAGATCGCCGCCAGGTGATTCCGGTCGTCGCCAGTTCGGCGGACGGAGTCGAGCAGCGGACGATTATCCTCGCCGTGGAACGCAACACGAAGGTCATGGAACCGATGGTTCGCGATTTGACCGACGCCTAGTTGCGGGTATCCCGCTGGTCGCCGGGGCTGGGAGATCGTAAGCTGACGCCGCGCGTCTTCCCCCCCTTTGCGGCCATCATCGCAGGCAGCGGCGCATGACGGATCCCTTGCCCCTATCGCTGTTAGCGTCGCCCGGCGACGGCTTGGCCGACGAGCTTGCAGCCCTCGCCGAGCGACTGGTCGCAGCGTTGACGGAAATCGGTCCGTGCGTGGTCGCTTATTCCGGCGGGGTCGACAGCGCGGTCGTGGCCAAGGCGGCCGCAGCGGCGCTTGGGGACCAAGCCCTGGCTGCCACGGGGGTCAGCCCCAGTCTCGCCAGCGGCGAGCTTGACGCCGCCGCCCAACTCGCCGCAGAGATCGGCATTCGCCACGTCGCGATCGCCACCGACGAGTTCGCCCGCGACGGCTATCTCAGCAACGGTCCCGACCGGTGCTTTCACTGCAAGACCGAGCTGTACACGGTGCTCCGCGCTTCGCCGGCGATCGGTTCGGCGCGGACGATCGTCAACGGCGCCAACGCCGACGACTTGCACGAGTTTCGCCCAGGGCTGCAGGCGGCGGCGGAGCACGCGATTCGCAGTCCTCTGGCCGAGCTAGGCCTGGACAAGCGGGCCGTCCGCCGACTGGCGGCCTATTGGGGGTTGGCCGCGTGGGACAAGCCGGCGACGCCGTGTTTGTCCAGCCGCGTCGCCTACGGGGTCAGCGTCACGCCCGAGCGGCTGGCGCGCATCGACAATGCCGAGCAGCACTTGCGGCGGCTTGGCTTTTCGCAGGTGCGAGTCCGGTGCCACGAGAACGACTTGGCACGTGTCGAGGTAAGCGCCGCCGAACTGCCGCGGCTGGCGACTCCGGAGGTCCGCGAGCAGTTGGTTCGTGTCCTGCGCGAAGCGGGATTCAATTTCGTCACGCTCGACCTCGAGGGGTTCCGCACGGGGAGCTTCAAGACCCTCGTTCCCGCGGCGGTGCTGGAGAAGTTCGCCGTACCCGAGGCGGACGGCGCCGAGGTCCCGCGGTGAGCAGAGGTTGCGCAAGCCGCTCAACGGCGGTCGGTCGCTAGGGACCCATCATCGGCTGCAGACCGCGCTGTTTGCGTCGGTCGTTCATCATCCGCATGCCGTCCTCGAACTTGGCGCGCTGGTCCGGGGTGGTCCAGTCGAGCATTTTCTTGCGGAAGGAATCCACCTGAGCGGGCGAGGCGTTGCCGCCGAACGGGGCGCCCCGCCCCCCCGGGTTGCGTTTCTCCATCTCGTCGATCCGGCGATCCAGTTCCTTGTTCCGTTCCTGCGGCGACATCGCCATGAAGCGGTCGTACTCCGACTCGAACCGCTGAAACATCATCGGCATGAACACCGGAGCCATCTGCTCGAACATCGCTTGCCGCTGTTCGGGGGTCGTCCCTTCGAACCGCGACCGCATCAGGTCGCGCATCGCGTTGCGAGTGTCGTCCGACGGCGGGGCCGCGGCGAGGGTCTTGAGTTCGGCGACGAACTTGTCTTCCGACGAGAACCAACCGAGCTGCCAAGCCAGCAGCAGTGCCACGACGAGCGCACCGGCGCCGCTCCCCAGGGATTGTTTGCGCGTCATTGCCGATTGCTCCCTCCGGATTGCCCTACTCGACCGGCGCCGGGACGACGACCGCGTCGACATGCCCGTCGAGATAGGCGTAATTGCGGGCCCCGTCCTCGCCGGGGGGGCCGTGAAATGCCGCGAAGTCGTAGACGATCCACACCGTGCCGCTTCCTCCCGTGACGAACGGACTGGCGAGCACCTGCGGGCGGGTCTTCCCCTCGAACAGCAGCGACGGGTACTCGTAGCTCAACCCCTCGCGCTCAAACCACGTTTCGTATTGCACCGCGGCGGGGTCCGCGGCTTCGGCCTCCGACGGGGTGTAGTAGTCGCCCGGACAATGGAACAACTCGCGATTGTTCTCGCAGAAGGGCGCCAGCACGTCGAAGATCGACGGCAACCCCTCGGAATTCGCCGTCCGAGGCAACCGGGCGGTTTTTGGAAACTTGCCTCGTTCCCCCTGGCGGTCGAGATACTGAGTCAGCGCCAATCCCACCTGGCGCAGGTTGTTCTTGCACTGCGTGCTGCGAGCGGATCGCCGCACCGATTGTACTGCCGGCAGCAGCAGGCCCAGCAGGACTCCGATGATCGCGATCACGACGATCAACTCGACAAGCGTAAAGGCGGTCGCCCTGCCCTTGCCGCAGGCGCCGGCCTGCTGCGTCGGGTTGAAGAAGCAAGTTCTGCACGAGATTCGCATTGCCCCCTCCCCGGGGACTTGCTGCGCACCAAGTCCCCCGTCCGGCACGTCCTGACCCGATGATAGGCATTAACCCGCGAGGACTCCCCAAGTTTCGCAAGAAGCCTCGATCGGAGAAAGTCCGAAAACCGCGAGCAGCCGCTTCAGGTGCGCGCAAACCTTTCCCGCAAGCAGACTTGGGAGACGGCCGACGGCTACCAGAACACGGCGTACAACGCCAGCGTCAGGAGGACGACCACCACGCCGCAGGCCTTCGCCCCGGGCGAGCCTTCGACGTTCATCTTCTCGTTCACCGGCAAGTCGACCGGTTTCGCGAGCGGATTCAGCACGGTCATCGCCGTCAGCACCGCGATCACGGCGAAGAAGCAAATTGCCATGCGGTCGAGAAACGCCATGTCCGGCATGGCGTACTTCAGCCCGCCGTACATCAGCGGGTTGATGACCAATCCCACCGTGCCGGCGCTGCGGGGGGCGCGGTGGACCAACAAGCCGAACAGGAAAATCGCCAGCACGCCCGGCGAGATGAAGCCCTGGAACTCCTGGATGTAGTTGAAGATGTTGCCGAACACGGGCTTGCCCAGGTTCGGGGCGATCAGCAGCGCGATCAGCACGAACACGACCGTGGCGACGCGACCGACGCTCACCAACTCAAACTGCGAAGCTCCTTTGCGGAGGCGGTGGTAGATGTCCATCGTGAAGATCGTCGACGCCGAGTTCAGCATCGACGCCAACGAACTGACGACCGCTCCGAAGATGGACGCCAAGACGAATCCCAGCACGCCGCTGCCTGGCTTGAGCAGGTTCTTCAGCAACGTCGGGAACGCCGCGTCGAAGTCGTAGCCGACGAGCGTGCCGCCTTCCTTGGCGCCCTTCTGTGCGGCGGTCGCGACGAGGTCGGCGTTCAGCGCAGCTAGTTCGTCAGGCGACTTCCCGCCCAGGTCGGGCGTCTCGGTCTCCGCAAGCCGGGCGTTGTTGGCGACGACCTTGGCGACTTCGTCGGGGTAGAACTGGGCGAAGCCGCTGTGGATTTCGACCGTGTCGTCCAGCCCTTCGACAATTGATGCGAGGATCTTCTGGTTCTTCTTCTGTCCCAGGTCGCGCAATTCCGAGTTGTAAAGATTAAACGCCAGAATGCCGGGGATGACGACGACGAACGGGATCAGCAGCTTCAAAAACGCTGCAAAGACGATCCCCTTCTGCCCCTCGGCGAGCGACTTCGAACCCAAGGTGCGTTGGGTGATGTACTGGTTGAGGCCCCAGTAGAAGAAGTTGGGGATCCACAGCCCGACCACCAGCGCCGTCCAGGGGATCTTCTTGTCGGATCGCGGGCGGACCATGTGGAGCTTCCCCTCGGGAAGATCGCCCTGGTTGAGGAGCTTGAATCGCTCGAAGTTGCTCGCCTCGGCAAGTTGCTCGACGGTGACGTTCTTCGGGTCGCGGGCCGACTTGATCAATTCCGCCGGGTCGGCCGAGCCGATCGCCTGCAGGGCCAGATACGCGATCACCCCGCCGCCGACGATCAGCGCGGCGCCTTGGATAAGGTCGGCCCAGGCACACGCCTTCAGCCCCCCCGCGAACACGTACGCGGCCGCCAGGATGCCGATCGTCCAGCAGCCGACGGTGATGTCGCCCCAGTCGAGCCCCAGCCAGTTTTTGTCGGCGAAGAAAACGCTGATGACCTTGGCGCCCGAATAAATGACCGACGCCGTGGGGACCCCCACGAGGATGATCATCGACACGATCGCCATCACCGTGCGGGCAAACGTGTTGTAACGGTATTCGAGGAATTCGGGGATCGTGTAGATGCCGCTCTTAAGGAACTTGGGCAAGAACACGAACGCGACGACCACCAGCGTGATCGCGGCCATCCATTCGTAGCTGGCGATCGCCATCCCCAGCCAGTCGGCCGCCTCGCCGCTCATTCCGACAAACTGCTCGGTCGAGATGTTGGCGGCGATCAGCGAGAACCCGACCAGCCACCACGTGAGCCCGCGCCCGGCGAGGAAGTAGTCCTGGGCGCCATGCTCGCTGTGCGTCTGTTCGCCGCGGCTCTTGAGAAGTCCCACGGCGATCACCGTGACGACGAACCCGACGAACACGAGAATGTCGATACCGTCCATGAATGTGCGCCTTGCAAGGAACCTGCGAAACGGCGCCGGCGGCGGATTTCAAACCGCCTTGCGAGCCCGATCGGCGACCGTCAGACGAGCCTCGAAAGGGCCCATCATAAACGTCGATTTCGCGCAGTGCTACTGCCTTTGGGCCGTCGAGCCGGGGGGCGACAGGATCAGTCCGATGCGGCGTCGCCGGAGGGAGCTCGCGCCATGGCGCGAAGGCGCAAAGAAAGCCGCCGAGAGCCCGGCGCGAACTGGCGTCAATGGAGCGGTCGGACGCCCGAATCCGGTCGAGGGGGGCTACTCCTCGTCGCCGGTCGGCATGCCGAGTTGGCGCATCTTGCGATACAGGTTCGAGCGGTGCAGGCCGAGGCGCTGTGCGGCCGTGGTCATGTTGCCGCGTTGGGCTTCGATCGTTTGGCGGATGAACCGGTCCTGAAACTGCCGGGTCGCCTCGGCGAGGGTCGCTTCGAGATCGACTGCGGGGCCCGACTCCTGCAAACCCGGGTCGAGGAACGCGAGGTCGTCCAGTTCGACGGCCTCTCCGCTCGACAGATACGCCAGCCGCTCGCACACGTTGCGCAGCTCCCGCACATTCCCCGGCCAAGCGTGCTGAGCCAAGCGCCGCCGAGCCGCGGCCGAGAAGCTCGGCGTGCGGCGACCCATGTGAACGCAGAACGACCGCAGGAAGAACTCGGCCAGCAGCAGCACGTCCTCTCCCCGCTCGCGAAGTGCGGGAAGTTCGAGGCTGACCACGTTGAGCCGGAAGAAGAGGTCCTCGCGGAACCGCTTCTGGCGGACCATCGCCCCGAGATCCTGGTTGGTGGCGGCCAGGATGCGGACCTCGGTATGGATCGGCCGCGAGCCGCCGACCCGCACGACGATCTTGTCCTCAAGCACCCGCAGCAGCTTCGCTTGGCCTCCCGGGCTCATGTCGCCGATCTCGTCGAGAAACAGCGTCCCCCCCGAGGCGAGTTCGAATTTGCCGGGGCGCGATTCGCGGGCGTCGGTGAACGCCCCTTTCTCGTGGCCGAACAGTTCGCTCTCGAGGAGCGTCTCGGCGATTGCCGCGCAGTTGACGGCGATGAACGGCTGGTCGCGGCGACGACTGAGGTAATGAATCGAGCGCGCGACGACCTCTTTGCCGGTGCCGTTCTCACCGAGGATGAGGATCGCCAAGTCCGTGTCGGCAATCCGCCGCACCGTGGAGCGGACCGCTTCGATCGCCGGGCTGTGTCCGATGAGTTGCACCCCCTCGGCCGCTTGCTCGACGAGCTTCTGGTGTTTGGTGAGCAGCTCCTCGAAGTGTTGCGTGTTTTCCAGAGCCACTGCGGCGTAGGCGGCCAGCTCGACGAGGCCGCGCTCGTCCTCGTCGCTGAAGTGCCCCTCGCGTTTGTTGAGGACCTCGAAGGCGCCCAGGCAGCGATCGGCGGGGGTAAGCAGGGGGACGCAAATGAGATTGCGCGTGGTGTAGCCGGTCGACTTGTCGACGGTCCGGTCGATCTCGTTCTCGCCCAGTCCGCCGCCGACGCGGCGCGGCTGAAGCGTTTGCACGACTTGGCCGGCGACGCCCGTGTTGTCGGGGATTCGCAGCTCGTCGTCCTTGACCCCCAGGGCCGGGCGGGCGATGAGTTGCCGATTCGTCTTGTCCCACAGGAAGATGCTCGCCCGCTCGGCGCCCAAGAGATCGGCGGCCGTTTCGGCCATCGCCTTGAGGAGCGACTCAGTGCACTCAGCCTGGCCCCAGCGACGGGTGATGTCGAGCAACCGTTCCAACCGCCGGATGCGACGTTGCCGCTGGACCCGGCTGTGGACCGTCTGAAGGGCCGGTTGGAGGACGTCGGCCAACTCTGCGAAGACGGCCGGAGTCGTTCCGGCGGCGGTCAGGGCGTACCCCTCTCCCAGCGGGGCGGCGAGCCAGTCGCCAACGGCGGACTGCCGATTGAGATCGATCGCCTCGGCGGCGGCTTCGGTGGGGAGCAGCTTGGCCGGGGCTCCGCTGGCTGCGACGGCCTCCCACTGCGGGGGATTGGTCCGGACGACCCCGACGACCTTGGCCCCGGCCGCGCCCCGCATCTCGGGGAGGAGCCGGTTGAGGAACGGGAGCAAATCGTCGCTCTCTGCCGTCGATTCGAGGGCGATTTTCGCAAGTTCAGCGAGTTGGAGAGTCTTTTCGGGCATGTTCGGACGGGGCAGGCGCTGCGAAAATGATCGATTACTTCGAGATAGTCGAATCAATTATACAACAGTCCTTGGGAAAGTGTAGCTCAAGTGACTAGCGATCCCAATCATACGGATTAGTACGCCAATTCTCCCTATTCCCAGCGGGAGGAACCGCGGCAGAGACCGTCCTTCGTGGGAACCCCCAAGATCGCCCAAATTGCCCAGGGGCTGCCAGAATCCGCAAGGGAACGCTCAACTACGCGGAGCAGCTCGCTGCCATCCGCGTCCAGCGGCGGTTCTCCGGTCCTGTCTCTTGGCGGGTTAGGCGTCCGTAGCGGTTCCCGTCCGAAGAGCAGGAGGTATTGCTCCGAGTTTCCAGTTCCCCTGCGGGGGGGACGCCGGGCCCCTGTGTCATTATGCGAGACAGTGGTATCTTTCGGGCCCCGGCTGCGCTTAGGTACGCGTGGAGTCGGTTGTTCGATCGTCGCACCTGGGCCGCAGGAGCCAGCCATGGGCATGTTTTCGGGAAAGAAGGGCCTCATCACCGGGGTCTTCAACAAGCAATCGATCGCCTGGGCCATCGCCGAGCGGATCCTGTCCGAGGGGGGCGAATGCGGCTTCTCCTATATGCCGGATAGGCCCGACGACGAGCGGAAGAAGAATCTCAACCGGGTCGAGAAGCTCACCGAGGGGATCGAGGGGGTCAAGTTCCTGTTCCCGATGGACGTCACCAACGACGAGCACATCGCCGCGCTCATGTCGAAGTGCGGCGAAGAATTTGGCAAGCTCGATTTCTTGCTCCACTCGATCGCCTTCGCCCCGCCGGAGGACCTGCGCGGGCCGACGGTCGCCACGAGTCGGGCCGGCTTCAAGCTCGCCATGGAGATCAGCGCCTTCAGCCTGATGGCGATCACCAACGCGGCCAAGGACGTGCTGACCGACGGGGCGAGCGTGCTGACCTTGACCTACTTCGGCGGCGAGAAGTGCGTGCCGGGCTACAACGTGATGGGGGTCTGCAAGGCGGCTCTCGACTCGATCGTGAAGTATCTGGCGTTCGATCTCGGGCCCCGCGGCATTCGCGTGAACGCCCTGTCCGCGGGTCCGTTGCAGACGATCTCCGGCCGTGGGGCCGGGGTCGACGACATGCTGACTCTGTACGAGGCGATGGCCCCCCTGGGACGCAACATCACCCACGACGAGGCGGGCAACTGCGGCGCGTTCCTGCTGAGCGACATGGCCAGCGGCGTCACCGCCGAGATCTTCCACCTCGACGGCGGATACAACGCGATGGGCTCCCCGGGACGGATGATCGAGAAGTATCGCGCTCGGGAGGCGTGAGGGGCGAGCGATAGCGGCGGCGCCGCCGCTGGCGCCGCCAGTCTCGGGACTCGTTTCTTGTCCCGATCGAAAAACCGGGGTAGGTCGTTTCGTGACAACCTTGGTAAATTCTGCAAACCTTGCGGGCGGCAGGAGGTCGTCGCGGCGAGGGACGGCGGGCGTTTTTCTGGCGGTGCGAACCGCGTCGAAATGCGCTGCGTAGGATTTGGCGGTCGCGACCGCCGTCCTCGGCACGCCGGTTGCTTGAGTTGACTTGCGAGTCTGGCGTCGCGCGACGCCAGCGGCGGTACGCCGCCAACGGACAAGGATTCGTCCGCTAACCTACACAGGATCGAGCATGGATGCTCTCACTCGCCGGGCCTGCGGGCCCGTGGCGCGACGGCTCGCGCTGGCTCTGGCCGCTCTCGCGCTGGCCGCTGACGCTTCCCGCGCCCCGGCGGCCGCTTATCGCACGGCGAATTTCACCGTCGACGCGGCGACGCCTCAACTCGCCAAAGAAATCGGCGACGCCGCGGAGAACTGCCGCCGCGTGCTCGCCCTCGAGTGGATCGGCAAGGAACTGCCGCGCTGGTCGCAGCCGTGCCCGATTCAGGCGCGCGTGGCGCCCCATCTCGGCGCCGGGGGCGAAACGAGTTTCATCTTCGACGGGGGCGAGGTCTTCGGCTGGCGGATGCAGGTGCAAGGCTCCCGTGAGCGGGTGCTCGATTCGGTGATCCCGCACGAGGTGACGCACACGATCTTTGCGTCGCATTTTCGTCGTCCCCTGCCCCGTTGGGCCGACGAGGGGGCGTGCACCACGGTCGAGCATGAAAGCGAGATCAACAAGCAGGAGCAGTTGCTGATCGAGTTCCTCACCTCGCGCCGCGGCATTCCGTTCAGCAACATGTTTGCGATGCGCGAGTACCCGCGCGACGTGCTGCCGCTCTACGCCCAGGGGCATTCGCTCGCCCGGTACCTGATCGCCCAGCGCGGCAAGCGGGCGTTCATGCAGTTTCTGGCCGACGGCATGAGCGACGAACACTGGCCGCGGGCGATTCAGAAGCATTACCAATACCAGAACCTGCTGGCGCTGCAGGAGGACTGGCTCGGGTGGGTCCGCGTGGGTTGTCCGCCGGTGAAGCCGCAAGGGGACGTGCTGCTCGCTTCGGCCGAGAGCGACGCCACCGCGACGACTGTGCCGGCTCAGCCGCAAGCGATGGAAGCGACGGCTTCCGCCGTGGCGGAGGAGCCGATCGTGCGGGGGCAGGATCCCGCGGCGCGCGTCGCGGCCGGCGCCAGTCCCCGGCCGTCGCGAGGCGCTTACGCCCACGACCCCTGGTTGTCGGGGACGGCCCCCTATGAGCCCGCTCCCGAGCCGCCCGTGACGCCGACTCCGGAGCAGTTGTTCGGTTCGACCGGCCCGGGCGTCGAGTGGCCCGCTGAACGCCCCGCCCCGACCTCGCCGCAGAACGCGAGCGTGTACGAGGCCATTCGTCAAAGCGACGTCATGCGGCGATGATCTCGATCGACGCTTGCGCCGAGCGCTTTGGAAGCCCGAAATCTTCGAGCTGACAAGGCGCTCGCCTCGGTCAAAGCCCAAGTCGGAACGCCGGCGCGGTCCGCCGGCTCGCGCCCTGTCACCGCGACAGCACGTCGGGCAAGATGAATCGCGTGACGTGGTAGAACACCGGGGCGGCGAAGCAGAGCGAGTCGATGCGGCTCAGGACGCCGCCGTGGCCCTCGACGAAGTTGCCGGTCGCCAGTTCTCCGCGGTCGCGGCGGATCGCGGCCATGGTGATCGACCCCGCGGCGGCCATCGCGGCGATCAGCAGCGACATCGCGGCGCCCTGCCACCAGTGGGGGAACGGCGTCGCCCAGGCGAGCGCGGCGCCGATCACCGCGGTGCTGGCCGCCCCGGCCGCGACCCCTTCCCACGACGTCACGGGGTCGATGTTCGGGGCGATCATGTGCCGTCCCAGCGCCCGGCTCCAGAACCACTGCAGCAGGTCCGAGGCGAGCACCACGGTCACGAAGAACGACAGCAGCCGGGCGTTGGCCGACTGTCCCTGCGGCGGGTTCGGATCGAGAAACAACAGCGCCGGGGCGAAGCTGAGGCAGTAGACGCAAATCATCAGCGCGCACTGCACCTTGGCGATCCGCTCCAGAAATCGGTCTGAGTCGCCCGCAAACGCGCTGCGGGCGGCGATGAACAAGAACGCGTACACGGGAATCAGCCCGCTGAAAAACCCGTAAGTCTCAAAGTACTTGTCCAGGTAAACCAGCACGAACTGCATCGGGGTGAACAGGAAGAAGACCCAGAACAGCGCCCGATGATCGCCGATGCGGGTCGGCGTGAGGGTGACGAACTCGCGCAGGGCCCAAAACGAGATCAGGCCGAACATCGTCACGGTCACCCCCGGGGCGATGAAGGAGACCGCCATCAGGGCGCTGAAGAACCACCAGGCTTGCAGCCGAGAGTTGAACGACTCGATCGCCCGGCGATCGAGCATCGGCGAGTCGCTGCGGCGCAGCCATTGGCCCGCCGCGGTCGCCGCTCCCAACAGCGCCGCAATCGTCGCCAAGAGTCCCCAGCTTTGCAGCATGGTTATGCGTCCTTCAGCCGCAGTACGGCATCGCGGGCCCGGTCGAGGAACTCGTTCTTCGGCTCGCCCGCTTCCAGCCAGAGCGGCGGTCCGAACGTCACGCTCGACAACAACGGAACCGGCAGAAACTCGCCCCGCGGGAGAATCCGATTCATGTTGTTGATGTACACGGGAATCAGTTCCAAATCAGGCCGTTTCTTGGCGATGTAGTAGAGGCCGCTCTTGAATTCGCCCGTCTCGTTCCCCTCGCCGCGGCCCCCCTCGGGGAACAGGATCAGCGAGTGGGTGCGGCCGATCTCGCGGAGCATGAGGTCGACCGGACTTTGGTGAACCTTGATCTCGGTGCGGTCGATCAACAAGGCGTTGAACACCTTGGCGAGCTTACGCCGGATCGGCCCTCCGACCCAGTAGTCTTTCGCCGCGACCGGCCGGGTGAGCCGCCGCACCTGGTTGGGGAGGCTCGACCAGACGAGGATCGCGTCGAGATGGCTGGTGTGGTTGGCAAAATAAACCCGTTGGCAGACGTCGGGCTGCGAATCGACCCACCGCACGCTCGCCCCGCTGATGAAGCGGGCGATCCAGGTTAGCAGCGTTTCGGTGAACATCGAGGGGGGCGGACCGCGTCGCGAGGGGGGCAAACCTTCATGGTAACTCCCCGGCCGGGGGGAAGGGAGGCTCGCCGCGGCCGGGCGGATCATGCCAATTGTGCAACGACGGGCCCCTGGGATCGTCGCGATGCGCACCCCAAGGAGCGCCGCAGGGGCTCTCTGCGCTCAACTCCAGCTGTCCTGCTCTGGTCTCAGTATGCAAAAGTCCAGGGGGAGTTCAGGTCCGGTGCATATTTCGTAGCGTGGCGGAGGGCCAGGTCGAGACGTTTGACGACGACTCGCGTCGCGGAAGCGCCTTGGACTCGTAGATCGACTCGATCAGCCGCTGGTAACCGGCGATCATCCCGGCGAGCGACCATCGCGATTCCACGAGCTCGCGTCCCGCGGCGCCAAGGCTGGCCCGCAACTGGTCGTCGGCCAGAAGCTTGAGCGTGGCGACGACGAACGCCGACTCGTCCCCCGCAGGAAACAACAGCCCCGTGGCGCCGTCGACGACCGTCTCGGCGACCGAGCCGACCCGCGCGGCGACGACCGGTTTGCCGCAAGCGAGGGCCTCGAGGATCGACACCGGGCTCGCTTCGTTGTGCGAGGTGAGGGCCAGCACGTCGATCGCGGCGAGCAACTCCGGGACGTCGCTCCGCGAGCCGAGGAAGCTGACCGACGGGGCGATCTCCAACTCCGCGACCAGCGACTCCAGCCCCGCGCGGCAAGGTCCGTCGCCGACGACGAGGAACCGCGCGGCGGGGCGCTCGGCCAGAATCCGCTTGGCGCCGCGGAGGAACAGCTCGTGGTTTTTCTCCGGCCGCAGCGCGGCGAGGATTCCCACGACCGGCGTTTCCGGAGCGATGCCCAGCGAGGCGCGCATGGCGGTCGCGTCGCGCGGGGCGAAGCGGGCCGTATCGACGCCGTTGTAAATGCAGTGGACCTTCGCGCGGGGGAAGCCCTCGAAGTCGACCAGGAAGTCGGCGTGCGCGTCGGCCACCCCGATGAAGGCGTCGGTCCAGCGGGTGAGCATGCGATTAAGCCGCCCGACCCCGTCGGGCCAGCCGGTGCTATGGAGCGCCGACGCGACGACCGGCACGCCCGCAAGTCGCGCGGCGATGCGGCCCCAGAACATCTTGTCCCCGGCGCCGACGGTGACGACCGCGTCGGCTCGGCGACAACGGAGCAGCCGGATCAACCGCGGCAGCACGCGGAGGTCGTATTTCGACGCGAGCAACCGGCTATGGACCGGCAGCTCCGCGGCGAGCAGCTCGCCGAGCGGGCCGGGCTCTTTCAGGCAGACGATCTCCGGGGCGAACCGCGTGCGATCAAGCCCGCGCACGAGGTTCACGAGCAGCGTCTCCGCGCCCCCGACGGGAAGGCTCGTGGCGAGGAACGTCACGTTCAAGGGGCGAGGGGACATGGCACGTCGTCGGCGGATTCGGAAGGACAGGGGGCGATCGCTCACACGCCGGCCGGAAGGCGACGCGCCGGGAGCAGCGCGCGAATCTTCTCCAGGCCGTCGAGGGCGAGTTGTTTCAGCTTGTCGCGCTCGGCGCGTGAAAACACGAGCGAGGTCGTGGGAGCCAGCAGGATGAGCGCCGCCGTCGCGATCAGCGCCGGCGCGGTTCCAAACACAAGCGCCGCGGGAGTCGCGGCGGCGATCCACACGCCGCGATCGACCTGCATGCCGTGCACGCGACTGAGCGCGAGCGACAACGCCAAGCAGACGGAGGTCGAGATCGCGGTGGCCACGACGGCTCCCAACAGCCCCCACATCGGCAAGAGCATGAAGTTGAGGATGACGTTGACGACCAATCCGCACGCCAGCGGGGCGGTCGACAAGCGGGTTCGTTCGGCGCACCACAGATAGTTCTGCGAGACCGAATAGATCGCGTACCACATGCACCCGGCCAAGGTCCACGGGAGCACGGCCAGGCCTTCGTCGTAGCGCCCCTGCAGCACCGTGCCGAACAACAGCGGCCCGGCGGCCAACACCGCGCCGCCGCACGCGAGCATGCCCAGCGAGGTCAGTTTGACGGCCAAGGCCATGCGGAACGACACCGACTCGCGGCGGCCTGCTTCCCAGTCGTGACTGAGGTGCGGCATGATCAGGCCGCTCAGCAGATCGGCGACCGACACCAGCAGCAGCGGCACGATGCGGCTGCTGTGGTAGTGGCCCACCTGCTCCAGCGCTTCCGCGGGGCTCATGCCGGAGCAATGAATGATCATGTACCGGTCCACCAGCGCAAACAGGTGGGTCAGCAGATTCGTCACCCAGAGGAAGAAGGCGAACCGCAGCAGCTTGGGCCAGAACTCGCGCTGGGGGAGCGCATCGACGGCGGGCTCAAGGCCGCGAAACCCGGGCCAAGCCCAGACGAGCGCCCCCAGCGAGGCCGCCAGGCACGCGGCGCCGTAGGCGGTGATGATGTCGCTGACCGATTGCCCGCGCCACAGCATTGCCAGCGAGACGACCGCGAACAACAGACTCTGGACGAGATTCATCGCCGAAACGACGCGGTACAGCCGCAAGGCGGTCAGCACCGAGGTGACGGTATGGTGAAGGATGATCGCCCCCAAGCACAGGCTCATGCCGCGCACCACGGGGGCGTTGTCCGCCTCGCCGAAAACGAACACGGCCAGCGGTCCGGGGAGCAGTGCGGCCAACAGCATGGCAATTCCCGCGCAACCGACCGTCCACGCCGTCGCCCGCCGGAGGAACGTCCGCAGGTGGCCCCGCGCCCGGTAGTGCTCGGCATAGCGACCGAACGACCCTGGCACGCCGAGCACCGCCAGCGGCGCCGCGAACAACAGAAAGCTGTACGCCATCTCCCATTGCCCGAGGACCTCGGGGCTGAGCCAGCGGCAGAACAGGATCCCGCGCCCGAAGCCGACCGAGCGCTGAATCACGGTGACGGCAAGCAAAATGACGACGCTCGCGGCCAAGGTGTCGGCCTTGAGCGTTCGCCGACCGTCGTGCGGAGCGGACGAGTTCACGGGCTTGTGGGCGGGAGACGCCATGGCGGAGTCGAGTAAGCGGGACGGCGATGTTGGCGTGAGCGCGGGCGAGGGAGCTTGGCGGGGCGAGCTAGAAGCCGATTCGATAATCCCCTGCCCGATATCGCTGCACGCCGCGCAGCTTGCGGGGGTCGACGGTCAGCCAGTTGCAGAACTGCGACCAACTGGGATCGCCGTGAATGCGTTGGAGATGAAAGGGGTCGTCGCCGGGCAGGTTGTAACCGCCGTAGGCCGAGCAGACCCCCCAGAACCCGGCGTGGAACGCAATCCGAAACGCCGCTTCGGAGAGATTCTCGCGAAGCCCGAACGGAAAGGCGAAATATCGGACCGGCCGTTCGATCAGCAGTTCCAGATCGTGCTTCGAGCCGACGATCTCGTCGTAGAGTCGGGACTCGTCGGCGATCGCCCCCAAGTCGGCGTGCGAGCGGGTGTGAGCCCCGATTTCGACCCCGGCGCGGGCAAGCTCTTGAATTTCCTGGGGAGTGTTCGGCGCGAGTTTCAGCCCCACGTTCTTGTCATGCTCGAACGGTTTGCCCGTGAGAACGTGCTCCGTCGCCACGAAGTACGCGAACGGAACCTGCTGGTCGATCAGCCAGGGGATCGCCGCCTGCATGTTGTCGGCGTAGCCGTCGTCGAACGTGATGCAGACCACCGGTTCGCTGCTGTGGCCGCGGGCGATGCGCTGTTGAGCGTCGACGAGCGAGACGATTTCGTACCGTTCGCGGATCCAGCGGATCTGCTTTTGAAATCGTTCGACCGAGATCGTCCAGTCGGTCGGGTGTTCGTCGGCGACGCGGTGGTAGAACAGCGCAATGACCGGCTCGAGCCCCTCGGCGGCGCGGCGGGCGCCTGCTTGGCGGCGCATGGGCAAGCTCGCCAGGTAGTACATCCCCAGGAGCGAGTCGCGACAGGCTTGCGGCAACATCGGTCGAGCCTCGTGGCAGTCGTAACCAGTGATTCGTAAACAATGAGCCCCCGGCCAAGCGAGCCGCGGCGTCCCCGCCCGCGGCAAGCGTCGCCGTCAACCGAACCTTCTCGTCGCCTGCCGGGCGTAGCGCGCCGCCCGTCGTACGGCGCGGCGGGCTTGGTAGCGCGCTTGCGCCCCAAACCGCGGCGGCACGGCAAACAATTCGTGCGTGGCGTGCGGTTCGGCTCGCCAGTGGGCTTTGTAGGGTTCGTCGCCGCGGAGGAGATCGAACCGGCGAACCCCTTCGGCCAGGGCTCGCTTGAGCGTGGCGATCATCGAGAGCCGACCCGGCTCCGCATCTGCGGCGTCAGGATCGAGCCCCCCTTGGTAAGCGAACGCGACCCCGCCGCGACAAAAATGGTACTCGGCCGCCGCGGGGCGCCCCGCGAGTTCCAGCCACGACAATCGCAACTCCCCGGCGGCGAGCAACTGCTCGGCGACGTCGCGGTGAAACGCGGCCCACCGCGGCCAGGAGAAGCACCCTGGCTCGCCCAGCGAGCGTCGTCGGCGTTGGTGCAGGAGCGCCAGCACCTGCCACCCTTCGTCGAAGTCCGTCGGCGATTCGACGAGTCGCCAATTGGCTTGGGGCGAATCGAGCACGCGGGTTTCCAGTCGCCGGAGTTGCTTACGGTGCGACTTCGACTGCAGCGCCAAGAACGAATCCCAATTCCCCGGAAGATCGATCGACCAGCACGCCGGTCCTGGGCGCCGCTCCAGCAGCGCTCCGCGCTCGGAGAGCGCGACCGCCAGGGCCGCCACGGCTTCGTCGGCGTCGTCGATCGCGTCGAACTGCAACAGATCCCAGTCGCCGTCATGCATCAACTGCGAGGCCAACTCCGCGGCCGCGGCCCGTGCGCGTCCCGGTCGAGCGAGCAATCCGAGGTGATCGCTGCACACCTCGCCGTCGCCGAGCAATCGCACCGTGCGTCCGGCGACGGGATGGGAGTCGACGTAGCAAGGCAACGCCGCCGCGAGCTGCGGTTCGCCGACCCCGTCGTCGTCGATCGCCAGCAGCACGCGCAGCGTCTTGCGACGTCGCGGGTCGCGCTCGCCGTAGTGCTTCCACCACGTCGACAGCCAGCGCCACGTGCGGAACGTGCAGTCTCCGGCCAAGCCGTCCCATTGAGACTGCCAGCGTTGCCAGGCGTTCAGGTTGTCGCAGCAGTCGATTCGCATGGATCGTATCGGTCGTGACGGCGGAACCGGCGGCTCGGAGCGACGCGCCGCAGTGCGCAGCACGACCCCGGTCGCCGGGTCCGTCCCGGTTTGTTCTGTGGCAACCATAGGTCAGCCGCGTCGCGGGGGGACGGTCGAGACCCCTTCGTTCGTTCGGATCGCCGCCGAATGCGCTGGTCGGAAGGGTGGCCCGGGTCGAAGCGAAGCCTCGGGGCGGCAAACGAGCGCTTGGCCAGCCCGACGAATTCGGGCTGGCTGCAATTCGCCCAAGCCGCCCGCCCGGAGGATCCTCGTGGCCTTTTCGCCTCATCCCCCGAAGAGCCGCACCCCGGCGGTGCGTAAGCTACGCTCCCGTAGCGAGTTATCCGTCCCGCTTTCGGGGGCGGTGCGCACTTCGTGCCCGGAAGGACCAATCCATGTCCGCTGAGTTCGCCCCAATTTGGCCCCCCGCGGCGGCACGAGGCGCCGTCGCGCGGTTTAAGTGGTACGTCCTCGCGCCGACGATCGCGTGCGGCGCGCTGGCGACCGCCTACGCGGCGGTCATGCCGCGGTACTGGCAGGCCTCGCAGGGGCTCGTCGTACGGCAAGAAGCGGTCGGCGGGGCCGATCGTCGGCCTGGGCAGTTCGCCGACCTGTACGAGATGCGCACCCTGCAGGAAACGATCCTCGAACTCGCAAAGAGCCGACAGGTCGTCGAGGCGACCCTCGCCGCGGTCGACGCGGCGATGGGCCCCGAGGCCCCCGTCACGAAGCCGACCGACGAAGCCGTCGACGAATTCCGCGAGCGGCTCAAGATGCTCCCCCCCGGCGGCGCCGAGTTCGGCAAGACCGAGGTGTTTTACTTCCACGTGAAGGACCGCGACCGGCGACGGGCCGTCTTGCTGGTCAGCGAGCTCTGTCGCCAACTCGACTCGCGGTTGCAGGAATTGCGCGAGGAACGCGGCCGCAGCCTCGTCGCGGAACTGGAGCAACAGGTCCTGCTGGCCGAAGAAGGTCATGCGGTCGTGACCAACTCGCTCGAGGAATTTGAAACCTCGGTCGGTTCCGATCTGGGAGAACTGCGGTTGCTTCACTCGGCGTCCAGCGGGCAGAGCGATTTGCGGCTGCAACTGGTCACGCTCGAAGGGGAGGCTCGCCGCTATCAGGCCCAGGCCCGCGACGCAGGGCAACTTCTGGAATTGCTCACGGCGGCCCAGCAGAATCCTGCTCAACTCGTGACCGTTCCCAGCTCGCTGCTGGGGTCGCAGCCGGTGTTGCGGCGGCTCAAGGACGGGTTGGTCGACGCCCAGTTGGCCACGGCCCGCTTGCGGGGGACCCGGTCTGAGGATCATCCGCGGGTTGAGGCGGCCATCGAGGCCGAGGCCCGCATCCGTCGCGACCTCCGCCAGGAACTGGCCGCGGCGATTGAAAATGCGGCGGCGGACCGAGCCCTTGCCAATCAGCGGCAGGCCGACGTCGAGACGCAACTGGCGGACTTGCAGAAACGCCTCACCCGGCTGGCCGAGGAGCGGGCCGTCTACTCGAACCGCGTGGCCGCAGTGGACGACAGTCGCGAGACGCTCAACCGGGCCCGCCAGAAGCTGAACTCCGCCCGGGCGACGGCGGCCTCGGCCCATACGACCAGTCTGGTGACGCCGCTCGATGAACCGGAAACGGGGACGCACCCCGAGGGCCCCGGGCGAGCGATGGTCGCCGGCGCCGGCTGGATCGGCGGGTTCATGCTGGGGTTGGGCGTGCTCATGCTCGCCATCGGCCCCACTTTGGGCGTTCCCCCCACGACGGCCTCCGCGACAGCGGCGCGGCAGCCGAGCGAGTCTCAAACCTCGCACAACAACCAAGCGCACTTCCCTGCGGGGACGCCCCCCGAACCGGCGTCGACCCTCAAGGAAACGACTTGTCCAGCGCCTCGGCGCGCCGTCGCTGCGGTCGCGCTCCAGCCTCCCGCCAAGCAGCCGAAGGCGAGTTCCTCGTCGGCCCCCCCGGTCGTCGCGGTCGAATCGGAGTCGGAGTGGTGGGAACATCCCAAGATCTCTCCTACTCCGGCGGTGCAGGAAGCTTCTCGGCCCTCGCCTCCCGCCGTCGAGAAGCCGGCGTTTGTCGAGAGCCGTCCCGTGGCGCCCGCGCCTCCGACGCCGCCTCCGACTCCGTCGCCGACGTTGCCCCTGGCCGCGACAGAGGTCCCGTCGCCCGTGTTGCCGAGCCCCCCTGGGACCCTCGACTCTGGAGCGTCGAGGGCCTTCGCCGGACAAACCTTGGAGCAACTCGTCGACGCTCTGACCGAGTCGCACTGATCATCGATTCCTGACGGGCGCCGCGTTCGTTGAAACCATGCCAGTCGTGCTTGCCATCCTGGCGCTTGCCGCCCTCGCGTGGGGCGTCGCTCTCGGGCGGCGCTTGCCGATGCTGGCTGCCTGCGCCGCGATGATTGCGCTGGGCTACGTCCTGGGACCCCCGCTGTGGAGCCCCAAGGTCGGCCCCGTGACGCTCACGGTCGATCGCCTGCTGATCGGCGGACTCGCGACGCTGTTCGTTTGGCAGTGGCGCACGGGCGCAGCGCGGTGGCGATCCCTCACCGGCGTCGACCTCGCACTGATCGCCTTGTTGGCCTATCTCACGGTCCGCACGGCGCTCACCCCGGCGCCAGATGCGGTGCGATCGAGCGTCGGCCCGTGGTGGCGGCTGTTGGCGGCGTTCTGGATCCCGGCGGGGTTGTACTTTTTCGCGCGCTCGGCGCAGCTCGATGAAATCAATTGGCGGCGAATGGTGCGCGTGGTGATCGCCTTGGGCGCCTACTTGGCGTTCACGGCCGTTGCTGAAGTGACCAAGCAGTGGTGGGCGGTTTTCCCCCGGTATATCGCCGATCCGACGCTCGGCGAGCACTTCGGTCGTGCCCGTGGCCCGGCCCTCATGTCGGCCAGCTTGGGGGTGTACCTGACCTACGCCTTCTGGGCGGCGTGGCTGTCGTGGCCGTCGGCGAGCCGCTGGGGCCGGACGGTGCTGCTGGCGATGCTGGGAGCGACGGCCCTGGGGGTGTTCCTCACGTTCACCCGCTCGACGTGGCTGGGACTTGCCGGCGGGTTGGCCGTGCTTCCGATCCTGCAGGCGCCGCGCCGGTGGCGGCTCCCCTTGGCCGGGGCATGCGGAATCGCCGTCGTTGCGGGGGGGCTCTTGCTGGGGGGAACCGTGGCCCACATGGGACGTCACGACGCCGCCGGCGCCGAGGCCGGCGCGGCCGAGCATTCCGTCTACCAACGGGCTTCGTTTGTGATCGTCTCGATGCGGATGTTTCGCGACGCCCCGGCGTGGGGGCACGGCTTTGGACGGTTCTATGACAAGAAGCTCCCCTACATCAGCGACCGTTCCCAGCAGATCGAACTCGATTCGATTCGCGGGCTCGATCACCACAACACGTTGCTCAGCATCCTGACCGAAACGGGGCTTGTCGGTTTCGGACTGTACATGACGCTGCTTGTCGCTTGGACGCGTGCGGCATGGGATCTGTGGCGCGACGAGGCGCGCCCGGCTTGGCAGCGGCGTCACGGAGTCTTCACCCTGGGGGTGATCATCGCCTATCTGGCGTCGGCGCTCTTCCACGACCTCACTCTCTCCCCGACTGAGCATTGGATGTTGTTTCTGGCGAGCGGCGTCGCCTCGGGATTGCTGAGCGCCAGTCGCGCGCCGGCGACGAACCGGGCCCCCAGCGTCTCGCCGACGCGCTCCCACAACTGGGAGCCCCTGGCGACGTGAGCCCCCCTCGAACAGCCGCCGCAAAGACCGGATGTCCCCTGGTTCATGACTCGAAGTCAAACCGTTCACCCTCCCTTGCCGACAACCCCAGACGTTTGGCCATGACCGAACTCCAGCAACCGACCTCGCCGCGCGTGCGGCTCTTGGGAATGGACGTCGACGCGCTCGACATGCCGGCCGCCGTCGAACGGGTTTGGCAGTGGTGTCGCGCCGAGGCGAGCTCCGCGTGTCGCTACGTCGTCACCCCCAACGTCGATCATGCGGTCATGCTGCAAACGAGCGGGGCGCTGCGAACCGCGTACGCCGGGGCCGCGCTCGTGCTGGCCGACGGGGCGCCGGTCGTGTGGGCGTCGCGGCTGTTGCGGCGACCGCTGCCGGAACGGGTTGCCGGGAGCGACCTGGCGCCGGCGATCTTCGAACATGCCACGCAGTCGACTCGCGGCGCCGACGCCCCTCCTTTGCGCGTGTTCCTCCTGGGTGCGGCGCCGGGAGTCGCCGATCGGGCCGCAGCGCGGATCACGGCTCGCTGGCCGGGCGTCGAGGTGGTCGGCACGTTGTCGCCGCCGCTGGGGTTTGAACGCGACTCGGTCGAGAACGAGCGGATCCTTGCCGCGGTCGCCGCGGCGGCGCCGGACCTCGTGCTGCTGGGGCTCGGCGCCCCGAAGCAAGAGCTGTGGATTGGCGAGCATGCCCCCCGCTTGCGGGTCAAGGCCGCGCTCTGCATCGGCGCCACGATCGACTTCCTGGCCGGCGAGAAACGCCGCGCTCCACGGTGGATGCAGCGACTGGGGCTCGAATGGTTCCACCGCCTGGCGACCGAGCCGCGCCGGTTGGCCGCCCGCTACGCCCGCGATGCCTGGATCTTTCCGCGACTGGTGTGGCGCGACTGGCGCACCACCCTGTAGCGACCGACTCGGAGACAGTCGCTCGGGACGCATCGCCGCAGAGTTCGCAGCGACCGCGGAGAAGGCGAATCTCAAGCCCCAACAACCAATCCGGATCAATGTGCGCTCATTGGTCATTGGAGCTTGGTCATTGGTCATTGAACCTCGGAAGCCCCCCCTCAGCGTACGCTGCGACCTCCGCGGTGATACGGAACTCCCCCCCTTGCTGCAAACGTTCCCTACAGCGGTCGGCTGCGGCCGCGTATACTGGGGCCGATGAAGCCCAAGCACGCCCTTTGCATTGTCGTCGACGGATTGCGGGCGTCGGCCCTGGGAACCTACGGCAACACCGTCTCGCCGACGCCGGCGATCGACGCCCTGGCGGCCGAGTCGACCGTGTGCGACTGGATGTGGTGCGATTCGCCGCGGCTTGCCGACTTCTACCGTGCAGTTTGGTCGGGGGGCCACGCCGCTTGGCCGGCGCAAGGCGCGGCCGCAGTTCCGCTGCCGGTGCAACTGCGCGACGCGGGAGCGGGGGTCACGCTGCTCACCGACGATCCGCAGTGCGAATCGTTCCTCCCCGTGGCTGCGGTCGACAGTGCGATTCTCGTCGAGGGGCCTGCCGCCGACTCGTCCGCCGCGACGGTCGAGGAGACCGCTTCGTATCGGCTGATCGCAGCGGTGGCCGCGGAAATCGAGGCCGCCGGGGGTGACGCCAGCCAGGCGGCGAGGAATCGTCTGTGGTGGGTTCATGCCAAGGGACTCGCCGGCCCCTGGGACGCCCCCCGCGCGCTACGGGCCGCGCTGCTCGACGAGGAGGACGAAACCCCGTTGCCGGAGTTCGTTCTTCCGCCGCAGGAAGTCGCGACCGACGATCCTGACGAATTGCACGGGTATCGCGTCGCCTATGCGGCGCAAGTCGGGGTGCTGGAC
Organism: Pirellulales bacterium; assembly: GCA_019636345.1. Taxonomy (NCBI): domain Bacteria; kingdom Pseudomonadati; phylum Planctomycetota; class Planctomycetia; order Pirellulales; species Pirellulales bacterium. Next base: position 965,739 of record JAHBXQ010000001.1, read on the forward strand.
GAGTGCCTGGGAGGGCTGCTCGCGGCGACGGAGTCGCTCCTCGGCGAGGCAGAGCTCTTGATCGTACTCGTTGGCGCCCGCGGGTTCGCTCTCGGCGAGCATGGTCGCGTCGGCACGGCCGTCGACGCCCTCTACGGCGAGCGGCTCCATGTCCCCTGCCTGGTTCGTCGGGCCGGGACCGCCGGACCGCAGCCGCGCCGGGCCGCGTTGCTCCAGCCGAACTGGCTCCATGATCTGCTCGGGGAGTGGTTCGCCTCCGAGAGCGGCAGCCCCGCGACGGCAGCTCGGCCAGCGGTCGAAGGAGAGCCTGCGGTCGTCGCGGTGGGCGCCGGAGGCGAGTATGCCATCCGCACGCCCCGCTGGCTCCTCCGCGCTGCGCCCCGCCCCGCCGAATCTGCGGAATCGCTTTCCGCGGTCGAGCTGTTTCTGAAACCCGACGATCGGTGGGAAGCGAATGAAATCGCCGCTCTGTGCCCCGAAGTCGTCGCAGAACTCACGGCCCGGGCGGTCCAATTTGGCCTGACCGAAGAGTCTGCGGCGACGCACTGATCGACGCCGGGCGGTTTCCTGGCCAGCGAGTTGCGTGAATTCTCGCCTCGACGGGAAGGTCGTTCTCGATGATTCGCGAGCTTCGCGGACTCCCGAAATGAGTGCTGGCATTGGCCTAACTTCCAGTCCGGCAAACGTTTCGAGCGACGCCGATTGCCCTGGTCACGTCCCGGGGCGGCGCCTAGAATCCGCCCCCCGAGTGCTTTGTCAACTCGTGTTTTTGGGGTTCTGTCAAAGCACTAGTGCTCTTCATGCCGTTCCCTGCACCGGCAGAGGTCGTCCCGACGCGCGAGAACCAGTCGATGCGGACGCCGGTTCGTTCAACGCCGCACCGAACAACTCGTCGCGGAGTTCTCCGCGGTGCGGGCTGGGTCTGCGCCGCGGCAGCCGTCTTCGTGCCGACGGCGACGGCACTTGCCGACTCAGGCGCGTCGACCGAGACGGTTCGTCTCCGGCTGGCTTGGTCCAGCGGGGCCGAGCCGCAATTGTGGCGCGGCGACGTGCGGATCGAGGACGGCGCCTTCGAGTCGGCGCTCCCGCTGGGCTCGGCTCCTGACGAGGCCGTGGCCGTGCGGCTGGAAGCGGGCGCCTTGGCGATCGACCCGCTCGTTCCCCGTCGCCGCGACGCCTGCGAAGCGACGGTGCGAGCCGGGCAGCAGATGAAACTGGTCGTCAATCTCCGCGCCTCGGCCGATGAACCAGTTGCGCCGGTTGAAATCACGCTCGGCGAGGCTCTTGCCGGCTGCAAGAAGCCGCTCCCCGGCGGGGGCGAACTGATCGTCAAACGGGCCCCCGGCGATGTGCTTCATGTCGAGACGCCGCGCGAGTCGCTCGTGCTGTGGCCGAGCGAGGAACTGCAACTCGACGTCACGCCGCGGACGGCGACGATTCCCGCCGGCGCCATGCTCTTCGCCCGCATCGTTCCCAGCCGCGGGGGCGAGACGATTTGGGAGTCCAGTCAGGAAGTCAAACGGGGCGAGCCGCTGCGGATCGCCGTGCCGGCCCCGTTGCACGAAGGGGCGTACCGAGTCCGGCTTTCGATCGAGCAGCCGCCGAACCTCGCCAGTCGCGTCAATCCGTTCCGCAAGCGGCCGCCGCTGGCCGGTCGCGACGTGGAATTTGCAGTCGTCGATCCGCAAGCGCGCCTGCCTCGGTTGACCAATCAGTGGGTCGAGCAGGCGGCGATCGATCTGGCGAACCCGACTTGGTCGCAGCGACTTCCCACCTGGGTCCGCGGCATCGGTTTGCCGCGGGTCGGAGCGGTCGTGCTCGACGCCCACGGGCGCCCCTCGGTGAAGTCCGTCGCCACAGGCGATTTGCTGGAACTGGCCCCCTCGGCGCCGGACGCCGAGCCGACGTGGCTCGCCGTAGCGCTGAAAGTCGATCGACCGGGCCTGCCCCACGCGATCGAGTTGGAATTGCCCTCCGCGCTTCGGCAGTCGCTGGCGATCAGCATTATCGAGGTCGACGAAGCGGGACGGCTCACGTCGACAGGGCGCGACTCGGGAGCCTTCACGGCTGAACCGCTGGGGCTTCCCGAGGCCGACTTCACGACTCATCGCGTCGAGTTCTGGCCACGGACAAAGTCGCCGTACTTGCTGCTGGCGAACAAGTCGCCCGAGGATCCGCTGCAACTGGGCGCCGTGCGACTGATGAGGCGAGGCGTCGAACCGGCGCCGACCTCGTCCGGGGCAAACGGACCCGCCAACGAGCGCGTCGTCGCCGCGTACTTTGCTGACCCGGGGTTTGTCGATGCGTGGGGCGTCGATCGGGCACGCGACCCCGAGTCGGGCCGTCTCGGCGAGACCTGGGCGACCTACCTGGAAGCGGCGCAGCGAATGGCCCAATCGATCCGCGCCGCGGGGTACAACGCCGCAGTGATTGCGATCAGTGCCGAGGGCGCCAGCTTGGCGCCGGTCGAACTCTCCGGGGGGGCCACGGCGTTCGACGCCGGGCTCGATTGCGGCGGCGGGGCCGACCCGATTCGCAAGGACGTGCTCGAACTGCTCCTGCGCGTCTTCGACCGCGAGGGGCTCGCCCTCATCCCCGCGGTGCGACTTGACGGCGTGCTGCCGCAGGCGGAGGAGTTGCGTCGTCGCGACCCGACTGGCGCCGGGGCGAGCGTCGTCTGCCTGCCGCCCGCGGGAAGCGTCGCCGAACTTGGCAAGCCGCCCGTCTACAATCTGCTCGACCCGATGGTGCAGCAAGCGGTGCGTGACGCCGTCGGCGAAATTGCCCGCCGCGGCGCGGGACGCGCATCGTTCGGCGGCGTCGCCCTGCAACTGGTCGGCGACGGCTACGGCGTGTTGCCGGGGCTGGAGTGGGGGCACGACGAAGCGACCGTCGCGCGGTTTGCGCGCGAGATGCAACTCGAACTTCCCGCCGCGGCGAATGCGCATGCCAAGGACCGGTCGGCTTGGCTCCTCGGGCCGCAACGCTCCGCCTGGACGAATTGGCGCAATCGGCAGGTGGCGTCGTTCTACCGATCGCTGGTCGCCGAGGCGCCCCCCGGCGTCCATGGGGTGCGGGCGTACCTATGCCTCGAAGACGCCCTGTCGGGGCCGGCGGCGCAGCAGCGACTGCGGAGCGCGCTGGCCGGCAAGTGCTCGCTGCTCGCGGCCGCCGACGAGGCAGGGATTGAACTGCGCGCCCTTGCCGAGATCGAGGGCGCCGTGCTGCTGCGCCCCCAACGCTTGCCCGCGGGGAACGATTTGCCTTCCTCGTCGCTCGACGAATTCCTGGCCGCGGCTTCCGAAATCGAGGACGCCTTGGCCGGCGCCGCGGGCACGGGCGAAGCGCTCGTCTACGTGCCCCAATCGCAACCGCTGCCGTCGGTTCGCCTGAAACTCGGCGAGCCCGCAGAGGGCGAGCTCGTCGTCCACGGGCCGGCGGTTCCGCTGGGGGCTCGGGCTCGCGCCCCGCTGGCGCTCGCCTTGGCGCGGCGCGATTGCCGCGCCGTGTTCTGCGGCGGTCGCGTCTGGCCGCGGGGGAGCGAACCGACTCTCGCGGCGGCCTTGTCCGCCGTGCGCGGCTTGCCCGCCGTGGGCAGCGAGGTGCGGCTCGAACGCAAGCAGCCCGTCACGATGCGCGTCTACCGGCACGACGGAGCGATCACCGTGTTGGTGGTGAACGACTCTCCCTGGTCGACCCGCGTGAGCGCCCCTGTGGTCGCCCCCCAGCCGACGGCTTGGCGCCGGCTCGACCTGATTGACTCCAGCGGCCCCGGCGACGCGCAAGCCGCAGGGACTCTTCCTGCGGGGGACTCGACCTGGACGGTGGATGCCCCCGCGTACGGCGTCGTCGCCTGTCGGTGGGAGTCGCCCCAAGTGCGGGTCGGCATGCTGTCGATCCCGGCCGATCCGCTTGCGCAGCATACGTTGCGGCGCCGGCTGGCCGAGGTTGAGTCGCGGATGAGCGGACTGGCCCAACAGCGCCAGTACCAAGTCCTCGCCAACGGCGGGTTCGAGAAGGCGTCGGTCGACGGCGCGGTTGCGGATTGGGAGGTGCGCGTCGGTCAGCAGGGGAACGTTTCGCTCGATCGCTCCCGGACTCGCACCGGCGCGGGGTCGCTCCACTTGGTCGGCGCCGACGCGATCGGCGTCGCGGCGCAGTCGCCGTCGTTCGCTGCGCCGGAGACAGGGCAATTGTCGCTGACCGCTCAGGTCCGCAGCCTGAATTTCCATCCGCAGACGAAGCTGTACGCCGCGTTCGAGTATCAGGTGGCCGGCCAGTGGTTGCGGCGCTACGAGCCGGTGCTGGTCCAATCGACCGGCGACGAGTGGGCGTCGTGCGAGTTGACCGTCGACGACTTGCCGCTCGACCGCGCGCCGGTGCGGGTGCAGTTTCATCTCGCCGGCCCTGGCGAGGCGTGGATCGACGACGTCGAACTGTTCGACGTACGGTTCAGCAACTCGCAGCGGATCGATCTGGCCAAGCGGTTCTTCGCCGCGAAGCTTGCGCTCGACGAGGGAAAGATCGCCGATTGCCGGCGGATGCTCGACTCCTATTGGCCGCGGCATCTGCTGGCTTATGTCCCCGCGACGGCGCCTGCTGCACTGCAGCCGACCGACGACGTTCGCATCGCGGACCAAGGACAACCCGCCGCGGACGGCGCCAACGCCCCCCCGGAACCGCGCCGCCGCAAAATTGCCGAGCGGGTCAAAGAGATCACGCCTCGGCTGTGGCGGTAGCGAGCGCGTGCGCTCCGTCGGCCCCGCCGGCCGCGGGGGAGGTCGCTGAGAGGGCCGGATTCGGTTCTTCGACGATCGGATGGACTCCGGGACCGTCGACGCCGTACCACGCGTCGAGCACCTCGCGCCACGCCCCGGGGCGCTTCACCGCGGCGAAGGCGGCTCGCACCTCGGCGTGCCGCGGGTGAAGCTGAGCGTACTTGATGCCGAACTTGCGCATCGTCGGCACGCATCGTTCGACGCCGTACGTCTCCTCGGACAGGCGATAATGCTCGGCGATCACGTCCCGCTGTTGGTGCAGCGTGGGCGGCTCGGGCAGCGGCAGCCCCGCCGCCAGGGCCCGTGCTTGGGCGAAGATCCACGGGTTGCCGATCGCGCCGCGGGCGGCGGTCACGCCGTCGACCCCCGTGATGCGAATCATGTCGAGACACGCCTGAGCGTCGAACAGATCGCCGCTCCCCAGCACGGTGCGCTCGCCGGCGTGGCGTTTCAACTCGCGCAGAAACTCCCACCGCGCCGGCCCGTCGTATCGTTGCAGCACGGTGCGACCGTGGACGGTGATCGCCGCGGCGCCGCGCTCGTACGCGCCGTCGAAAATTCGGAAGAAGTTGTCGCGGCTCTCCGGCGAATCGTCGATGCCGCGGCGCATTTTCACCGTGACCGGCACGTGCGGCGGGACCGCGTCGCGGACGCGGCTGACGATCTCCAGGGCCACGTCGGGCTGGCTGAGGTGAAAGCCCCCCCGGCAGCGCCCGAGCACCTTTTTCACGGGGCAACCGAAGTTGACGTCAATCACGTCGAACCCTTTCTCGACGAGCCGCCGCGCCGCCGGACCGAATTGCTCGGGCTCGGCGCCCATCAGCTGCCCCGCCACCGGGTGCTCCTCGTCGGCGACGACCATCAGGTGGCTCGTCTTGCGGCGCTCGCGCACCTGCAGCACGAAGTAGTCGAGCATCACCTCGCACAGCGTGTACGGCGCCCCCAGCCGCCGGGCGATCACCCGCATCGGCAAGTCGCTGTACCCCGACAGCGCCGCCTGGACGACGGGAAAATCGAGCACAAGCGGCCCGATGGCAAGAGGTTTCAGCGGCGCGGGGCTCATCGTTCCTATTGTCGTCGCCGGGCCGCAACGGTCAACGGCCGCCGCTGCTTGGCAGTGATACCGTGTGCGCCCTTGGAAGGATGGCTGGGGTCGCAGCGCAGCGGAGCCCCCAGGGAATTCGCTGGGGGCTCACTTCGTTCGACCCCAGCCACTCATCAATTTGGCAAATGGTATCACTACCTGCTGCTTGCCGTCAGACTTCGACCTTGCGAAACGATTTCAGACCGTGGTGCAAAGGCACGATCGTGACGATCGCGGCCAGAGCCGTCGAGCTGGCCACCCCCGCGATGAGCCACCATTGCATGTTGCCGCGATGGATCGGCCAGGGGGGCAGATCGGTCCGCTCGGCGAACATGTAGAAATGGCACGGCAAGGCGGTCAGCAGCACGACCAGCAGGATATAGATGGCGCTCAGGACGAGATTGAGCGTCCCGCCGAACCCGGCGGCGATCTTCGAGGGGGACTGTTCGCGAAAGTTCGGCATGATCGCCCCCAGCCCCACGGCCATGCCGGACAAACCGATGCACAGCAACAGGCAGATAAGCTGGTGCAGACCGACGATCAGCCAACTGACCGCCAGCATCAGGTCGCTCACCAGCACCAGCCCGCTGCAGGTGATCCACGAGCCCCCCGCGGCGAACAGAAACTTGCTGTACAGAATCGTGTCGCGTTTCACCGGCAGGCGGCTGAGGATCCAGAACCGCCGCCCTTCGAGGCTCACCAGCGGGTAGATGAACCGCGTCGTGAAAGTCGACAGAATCAGGCCCACGACCGCCAGATTCAGGAAGCTGACGATGTTGACCCACGTCAAAACGTCGGGGTTCGAGCGATGCTGCCGGAAGCGATCGACGTTGGCGAAATACAGCAAGAGCAGCCCGAAGAAGATCAGGAACTGCGACCACTGGACGGGGTCGCGGCGGAAGTGCCGCAGGTCCTTGATCATCAGCACTCGCATCGGATGCGGAAAGACCCACAGCACCGTCTCGGCCAGCCGATCGATCCACCCCCAGGCGACTTTCGGCTTCCGGGCCTGCCGGGACTGCAGCCCCCAGTAACTGCGGCGGAACATCCGCTTTCCCGCGGCGCCGACCAGCACGTGCAACAGCAGCGCGTTCGAGACCAGCACGATCAGGTATTTGCCGCTGTCGAACCACGGGAGGTCGCGCGGGTTGTTGTTCGACCGGCGGGCGGCGTCGATCAGCGCGTGGCTCAGCCACGTGCTGGGGAGCCATTGGTCGCGGGTGAATCGGAACCGGTGAAAGGTCTCGGTGAACCAGGATCGCCCCAGCGCCTCCAGGTCGGTCATCTCAAGCGTTCGCCAAATCGATCGGTACGCCGTCGCGATCACGAACAGCGCCGCCGCCCCCAGCACGATCCGCCGCAACCGCGGCAGCCGATCGATCAGCACCAGGCAAAACAGCGTTCCCAAGGCGCAGGGGATGTACGCGAACGCCCCCAGCAAAAACGGCAAATAGGCGAAGTAATACCACGGCGCATGGACGACCGCCCCGTACGCCAGCATCATCGGGCTGGCGAGCAGGAAGAAACCCCAGTTGCTGAAGAACAGCGCCTCCTGAAAGCGATAGTCGACAAGCCGCTCGTCGCGCGTCGGCAACGTCAGCAAAAATTCGGTTTCCTTCGACGGATACAATCCGCCGTAGACGATGATCCCCGCCGAAAAGACGAGCATCACCAACAGCGACAAAAAAAACAGCGAGAAGACGAACTCCATCGTCTTGGCGTGGTACGGCGCCCCGGGAGGATCGACCTGTTTTACGACGAACTCGAAGCCGCCGTAGAACAGCGCGAACAGGCCGAACCAAAAGAACAGGCTCAGCCCTACCACCAGCGAGGTTCGCAACCGGGCCTCGGCCGCCAGCCGCCGCAGATGCGACGTGCACAACCGCCACCGCAGCCGCCAGAAGATTTGCCCCTCGCGCTCGTGCGACGGCAGGTCGCCGACGACCGGAAATCTCGCTTCAGGTTGCGGCTGAACGTCGTCGGTCATGGAAAGCGGAGCGAGGTGCAAGGTTGTCTTGGCAGGAAGACGTCGGGATGCAGGCGGAGCCGTCGGCCGCAGGCGAATTCACGGACCGTGAGCTTTGGCTCCGGGTCACGCGGCTTCCGCCGCGCTACGTCTCCATGAGCGCCAGGTACATCGACTCCAGCGAACCGCTTGTTCCCTGGACCACTTCGCGCAATTGGGCGACGTTGCCGTCGAACACCAGCTTGCCGTTCTTCATCACCCCCACGCGGTCGGCGATCTGCTCGGCGACGTCGAGCGTGTGGGTCGACATCAGCACCGTGCGGCCTTCGCCGGCGTAACTTTGCAGCAGGTCCTTCACCAGCTTGATGCTTTGCGGGTCGAGACCCACCATCGGTTCGTCGACCACCAGCACCTCCGGCTCGTGGATCAGCGCCGCCGCAAAGACGGTTCGCTGCCGCATGCCGTGGGAGTAGCTCTCGGTGAGTCGATCGGCGAACTCCGCGAGATCGAACCGCTCGATTTCCCGCTTGACGGCCGCCGCCGCCGACGCGGAACTGAGCCCGTACATGTCGGCGACGAACCGCAGGAACTCGCGCCCCGAGAGCTTGTCATACAGAAACGGCTGGTCCGGGACGTAGCCGACCAGCCGGCTGACCTCGCGGGGATGGGCGGCCGCGTCGTAGCCTCCCACGGCAATGCGACCGCGGCTGGGCCGCAGCAGACCGACCAGCATTTTGATCGTGGTCGTCTTGCCGGCGCCGTTGTGGCCCAGCAGGGCGAACAACTCCCCGCGCCCAAGATCGAGAGTCAGGTCGTCGACGGCCAGCCGAGCGCCGTAGCTGCGAGAGACGTGGTCGAACTGCAACATGCTGCTGAACAGACCACCGCCGACGAGAGTTTTCAATGGGGGGAAGGGCCGATGCGCGGAAAGCAAGTCGCCGCCTCGTTGCCCGACTGGGGTCAATCGTATTTCGGCCGCGCGGCGCGAAGCTCCTCGACCGTCGGCGGCTTGAGCGGGTATCGCCATGCCTCCCGCCTCCCCTCGCCGACGAACCCCCGGTGAATCGGCTCATTCGGGGCGTCGTGCTCGCGACTCGAGCGGTACCGCGACTGTTCCATCAATTGCTCGGCGTACCCTTCGGCTTTCTTCTGATCGACTCGCGTAAACTTCAGCCGCGAGCGACCGACGATGACGTCCTGACGGATGACGTCGCCCGACTGCGGCTCGACCCAGGCGATCGCCTGCAGGCGGGCCTCCTCGGGGATGCCGGGGCTCGCTTCGCCGCGATACTCGACGCGAAACACCCGTACGATTTCGTCGAGGTGGTTGACCGTTTCCTCGGAAACGACCTCGACCTCGATCGTCTCGACCGGCTCGCTGGGAGACCGGAACGGGTGGTAGAGATCCTCGTACCACTTGCGCCCGACGTACATGTAGGGCAAGTTCGCGTCAGGAAACAGCGCCTCGCTGAGGGCCGAGTTGTTCTCGATGGGGATGTTCGCCGGGTACTTGAGCTCGCCCGAACGAATGTTCAGAACCAAAAAGGCCCCGTCCATGCGTCCCGACATCACAAGCACGTCGGGAATGTCGTTGATTTTGATGTGGCTGTTGAACGAGGCGAAGTTGCCCAGCGAGTCGAATTCGAGCCGAGTGGCCGCGTCGAATCGCAGGTCGCCGATGTTGCCCACCACGGTCCGCATCCAAGCCGGCGCCAACTCGGCCAGCGGCAGGTCGTGCATGACGACCCGATTGCGAATCTCCGAGGTCCCTGCGGCCCCGGGTTTGCGAATGCTGCAAGCGAACCCGACCGGGCGGCCCCCCCATTCCACGTCCCAGCCCACCGGGATGCCCTGCTCAAAGCCCCGGGTCGCCGGCGGCGGGCCGCCGTAGTACGACGGCAGCACCTTGTCGACCACCAGCCACGACATGCTGCCGGCCCACAGGATGATCACCGCCGCGACAAAGATGCGATTGCCCATCCGCGTGACTCCTTCCCTCGCCCCCCTTGAGCTGGTCGGAGCGTCCCCCCGCCCTTCGCGACGCTCGGCGTGCGGCTCGCGCAAGCCGTGCGCCGAGCCCCCAATCGCCTAACCCAGTTTAGGTGAGAAAGTTGCGATCGGCGACTGTTTTTCGCGGCAGAATCTCTCGCGCTTGCGGAGCCGCCCCGCGGAAAGCCGCGATTTTTGCCGCCCGCCGGCGGAAATGTCGAACCAGATTGGTGGTTTGCGGGTCCTCGAAACGACGGCCCTTCGACAATCCTCCGGGCAAATCGTCCGGGTCGGTCAAATTCCGTAACGTCTTAAAAGACAAAGGGTTGCAAACTGCCCATCAAGCCCCGATCGCAAGAAATTGTTTGTCAAATCGAGCCCGGCTGGCTACCCTGTTGGTTCAAGCGGCGGAAATTCGGATTCCAAACGGGGCAAGGCTAGGAGGTCGTTCATGTCGCACTCGACGTACTATGCCCAAGAATGCCCAACCTGCGGGCGAAAACTGCAAGTCCGCGTGAAATACCTCGGCAAGCAGGTCGTCTGCCAACACTGTAACGCCACGTTCACCGCGTGCGATCCGTCCTCGGCGCTCGAGCCGATGGAGTCGGGCTCGTCGCTGTTGGACCGGGCCGAGCAACTTATCGAAGCCGCCACGCGCAGCGGCATTGGCCTCGGCCAAATCGGCTCGCGGTACTAGCCGCCGAGTCGCCCCCTGGCGTTTCAAGCGATCCCACTATGCCTGCGGCTTAGCGCGGGTCACAAGCGGGATTCCCGAAACTCGCTCCCCGTCGCCTTCGCGAAATCCGCGAAAAATTCCGGGTAGGTCTTCGCCGTGCAACCGGGGTCGTTGATGACGACTCCGGGCACGCGCAGGCCCGCCGCCGCGAAGCTCATCGCCATCCGGTGGTCGTTGTACGTGGCGATCGTCGCCCCGTGCAGCGGCCGCGGACGGACGACCAGCCCGTCGGCCGATTCGTCGACCGCGGCCCCCAGCTTCCGCAGTTCGCACGCCACGGCGGCGATGCGGTCGGTTTCCTTGTGGCGAATGTGGCCGACGTTGCGGATCGTCGTCGGCCCCTCGGCAAACGCCGCGATGACCGCCAGCGTTTGCACCGTGTCGCTGATCGCGTTCATGTCGACGTCGATGCCGCGGAGGACTGCGTCCGGCGCGCGCGTCACGGCGATCGAGTCCGCGCGGTACTCGACGCGGCAGCCCATCTGTTCCAGGCAGTCGCACAGGGCCACGTCTCCCTGCAGGCTGTCGCGCGACAGCCCCTCGACGACGACCGTCCCCCCCGCCGCGGCCGCGGCGGCGAAGTAGTAACTCGCCGCCGACGCGTCCGGTTCGATCGCGTACTCGCAGGCCGCGTACTTCTGCGGGGCCGGAACATCAATCGCGGCAAAGTCGCCGGTCGCCGCGGCGCGCACGCCGAACGACTCCATCACCCGCAGCGTCATCGCGACATACGGCTTGCTGACCAGTTCGCCCGCCACTTCGATCCGCACCGGCGCGTCGGCCACCGGCGCCGCCATCAGCAGCCCGCTGAGAAACTGGCTCGAAATCGCGCCCCGAATCCGCGCCGTCCCGCCGCGCAGTCCTGCGGCAAGGACCGTCACGGGCGGACATCCGCCGGGGCCGCGGCAAACGATCTTCGCCCCGAGCTGTTCCAGCGCGTCGACCAAGTCGCCGATGGGTCGCTCGCGCATCCGCGCGATTCCGTCGAGATGGAACTCGCCCCCAGCGGCAGTTGCGACCACGGCGGCGAGAAACCTCATCGTCGTGCCGCTATTGGCGACGTTCAGAAAGGCCTGCGTGCCGCCCGGCGGAGGCCCCCCCCAGCCGGGGACGACAAGTCGTCGCCCGGCCTCGTCGACCTTGATCGCGCACCCCAACTGCCGCAAGGCCGCGATCATCACCCGCGTGTCTTCGCTGTCAAGCGCCCCGACGAGCGTGCTAGTCCCCGCGGCCAGCGCCGCGCACGGCAGCGCCCGGTTGGTGATGCTCTTCGACCCCGGCGGGCGAACGCGGGCGTCCAGCGGTCCGGCGACAGGCGTGATTTCGATCGCAGCGAACATGGTCGGCGAAGCGGCGTACGGAGGGAGCGGATCCCCGCGGCAAACGCGGAACCGACCAGTGTAACTGCTGACGGCGAGAGTTCGAGGGCGCCCGGCGCCGTGTCGTGACCCCACTGGCGCCCTTGCAAGGGCGCCTGGGGTCGAACGAAGTGAGCCCCCAGCGGATTTCCTGGGGGCTCCGCTGCGCTGCGACCCCAGGCGCCCATCAATTTGGCAATGGCATCATGACCCGGCGCCGCCGCCGATCGCGCCTCGAAATGCGCGGGCCTGCGCCATCGGTCGCAAGACCGCGGCAGGCTATCATGGGGCGCTCGCCTGCCGCGGCGAGTCCGCGTCTCGGTCCCCTTGCTCGTTTTGCGCCGTTCTTGCCATGCGAAAAGTCAACTCTGGCGGCGGGTGGCCCGCCCTGCTCTACACGCTTCGAAAAGGGCGCGAGGCGGGCGGCGTGTGGAAGCTGTGGAAGGCGATGCGCACCAAGAACGCCTGCAAGACCTGCGCCCTGGGCATGGGAGGCCAGCGCGGCGGCATGGTCAACGAGGCGGGCCACTTCCCCGAGGTCTGCAAAAAGTCGCTCCAAGCCATGGTCGCCGACATGCAGGGCGCCATCCCCCCCGAGTTCTGGGGACGCTACGGCGCGGCCGACCTGCAGCGACTCTCCCCCCGCGAACTCGAATCCTCCGGCCGCCTCGCCCAGCCCCTCCTCTACACCCCCGACCTGCGCCGCTATCAACCGATCGGCTGGGACGAGGCGCTCGCGCGGATCGTCGCGAAGCTCGCCGAGCTCGCGCCCGAGCAAACCTTCTGGTACTTCAGCGGCCGCAGCAGCAACGAAGCCGGGTTCCTGCTCCAGGTGTTCGCCCGGCTGTACGGCACGAACAACGTCAACAACTGCAGCTACTACTGCCATCAGGCCAGCGGCGTGGGGTTGGCCAGCGTCACCGGCAGCGGCACGGCCACGATCACGCTCGAAGATCTCGACCAAGCCGACCTCGTGTTCGTCATCGGCGGCAACCCGGCCAGCAACCACCCGCGGCTGATGACGACGCTCAAGAACCTCCGTCGCCGCGGCGGCGAGGTCGTGGTCGTCAACCCCGTGCGCGAAACGGGCTTGGTCCGGTTTAGCGTCCCCAGCGACTGGCGCAGCCTGCTGTGGGGAACCAAGATCGCCACGCAGTACGTCCAGCCCCACATCGGCGGCGACCTGGCGCTGCTCACCGGCGTTGCCAAGCGCATCGTCGAGATCGGCGCCCACGACGAGAACTTTCTCGCCGCGTCCTGCAACGGCTGGCCCGAGCTCCAGGCGACTCTCGCCGCCGCGTCGTGGGACGAGATCGTCGCGATCAGCGGCGTCCCCCGCGAGCAAATCGACGCGCTCGCCGCCGCCTATGCCCGCTGCCGCTCGGCCGTGTTCAGTTGGACGATGGGAATCACCCATCACGCCCACGGCGTCGAAAACGTGCAGGCGATCTGCAATCTGGCCCTGCTCCGCGGCATGGTCGGCAAACCGGGCGCCGGGCTCATGCCCATCCGCGGCCATTCGAACGTCCAGGGCATCGGCTCGGTCGGCGTCACGCCGCAGCTCAAGGACGCCGTGCTCGAGCGGCTCCAGGCCCGCTACGGCGTCACGCTGCCGACCGCCCCGGGACGCGACACCATGGCCTGCATCGAGGGCGCCGCCGACGGCTCGCTCAAGTTCGGCTTCTGTCTCGGCGGCAACCTCTACGGCTCGAACCCCGACGCCGCGTTCGCCAAACGAGCCCTCGAGCGGCTCGACATGCTCGTCTCTCTCAGCACGACCCTCAACACGGGGCACGCCCACGCACTGGCCCGCGAAACGATCGTCTTGCCGGTCCTCGCCCGGGACGAGGAGCCGCAGCCGACCACGCAAGAGTCGATGTTCAACTTCGTCCGCCTCAGCGACGGCGGTCCCCGCCGGCACGCGGGGCCGCGCAGCGAAGTGGCCGTCGTCGCCGCGCTTGCCCAGCGCGTCGCCGCCGCCCGCCCGACCCCCGAACTGCAAGCCGTCGACTGGCGCGCCATGCGCGACACGGCCAGCATCCGCACGGCGATCGCGGCGATCATTCCGGGGTTCGAACAAATCGCCGCGATCGACCGCACGAAACAAGAGTTCCAGATCGAAGGCCGCACGTTCCACGAACCGCGGTTCCCCACGCCCGACGGCCGGGCCAACCTGCACGTCCACAAGCTCCCCCCCCTGGCCGGCGCCGGCCAGGGCGAGCTGCGGCTGATGACGATCCGCAGCGAAGGCCAGTTCAACACGGTCGTCTACGAGGACTACGACCTCTACCGCGGCGTCGACCGCCGCGACGTCATCCTGATCCACCCCGACGACCTCGCGCGGCTCGGCCTCGCCGGCGCTGCGACCGTCGCCGTCCACGGCCCGGCCGGCAGCATGCCGGGGATGTGCGTCGTCCCCTACCCCGACATCCGCCCGGGCAACGCGGCCATGTACTACCCCGAGGCCAACGTCCTGGTCAGCCGTCGCGTCGACCCCCAAAGCAAAACCCCGGCGTTCAAATGCGTCGTGGTCCGCGTGGAACGGGAACCGACGTAGCGGACGTTCTCCGACAAACGGGGGCGACCTGCGTCCTGCCCCTCCGTAACGTCGACAACCGGCCGCTCGCGAATCCCCGACTTCTGCGGTAAGCTCCCTCTGCTGCCCGCAATCAATGGGAATGAACCCTTCGCTTCAATCCCTCAAAATCACCAGTCCTGGCAAGGCCTCGTCATGCAAAGCGCCCCTGCCAATACGACATCCCGTCGCATTCAAGGCATCGGGCGTCGGAAATTCGCTCGATGCCTGGCCTTCGCCGTCATAGCAATGATGGTGCGCGCGGCGATTGTCGTCACGCAAGCCGAATGCGGTTGGAGCGTCGTATCAGATCAGTGGCGCAACGCCTTGTTTGCCTGGACGGGATTGACGGCGACGCCAGTCACTGGGCGTGAGCCGAGCGAGCAAGCTCGCTATTGGATGTCTGAGGCCGAGCGCATTGTCCAGCACAATCCTGACTCGGCTCCCCTCAACATGGGGGCGGCATGGATGCTCGATTCTCCTAGCCCCCAGTTCATGGGCGATCATGTGCGCCTCGCTGATTTTGGCGCAGATTATGGCGCCACGAACATTGGCGCAGCAATGCCGCAGTTCGGCGTGACTCTGGAGTTCCAGGCGATCTCGCAACAGAACGCTCAATTTCGCAGCGCGACGCGAAGCAAGTGCTTGGAACTCGCAGCGACGGCAACCCAACTCGGCTCCCACGACCCTCAGTGGCGGCGCATGCGCGCCATGCTCCTTTTCGAGGGGATGGACGACCTGCAAAGTGGAGGGCGTTTTGAACCGCGCACGACGAACTGGCTCGCCGTGCTCGACGACTGCGCTGCCCATGACGGCGAGAACGCCCTGTATGACTATCTGGCCGCGCTGGTCCTCTGGGAAGAATCCGCCAAGTATGACTGGACCTCGTCGGGCGGCGACGAGCGGTTGGTTCTCACGGTCGACGACGAACACAAGTTTGCTCTCGGAGCGGACCGGTTTCTAAGCGCCCAGAATCGCGAGTTTCTTGCGGTTGGCGAACAGGGGTATCCCGCCGTTGCGGAATTCCTCCGCCATAGCGACATCGACAAGATCGATCAGAGCAACGCTGCGGCGGGGCGGCTCATCGCCTTCCGGCAGTCCGCGTTGTTCCTCAATCTGTGGCGCTGGCAACAAGCCCGAGCAGACGGCGCATCGCAAGTCGGCGATTCGGCGCTGGCGCTCGCGATTCACTTGCAGTGTCTTCGCTTGTTCGATCAGGCGATAGCGCCCCCGGAAACGTCCGCCCTGAATGTCCTGGCGACGTTTTCCGACCTTCGATCGGCCAGCGTGAATGCCGTTGAACAAATTGCGTCTGCCGACCGACGTGCGATCCCGCTCGCCGAGCTCGAGCAAGTCCGCGAGCGAGACAGGTCGCTCCAGATCGAGGCGGCGGCGCTGCGTGCCGCACTGCGCGAATTGGATCACAAGAATCAAGCGGCGCCCGACAATCGACTGCTCTTGCTGCTGTCGATCGGTTGCCAGGCAACGATCGCTTTGTCGGCGATGCTGCTGCTAGCCGGAGCGCTTCTGCTGGCAATTGCAGCTCGCATTGCTCGGAACGGAGAGCCTGCGGAAAGACTTGGCGCAATTCGTCGCACCGCCGCGTGGCTGGCAGGCTGCGGCGGCTCGTTTGTCGTGCTAGGCATGGCCCCGGCGGAATTCATCAGCCGCGACATGCAGTCGCGAGCCGTCGTCGCGGGACTCGGGGTCATCGCTCTTGCCGTTCTTGGAGCGGCGGCTTGGTTCGCGGCAATTCTCTTGCGTCGACGTCAATTGCGTTGGTGGGGGGCCGCGCTGTTGACGACAACGGTCGGCGTTGTCGTCCTCGTCCCTCTTTGGCCGCTTGTCGAAGGGACGGGGGCAGGAGCAGCAGACGGTTCCCCTGTACTGCGGCTGCCTGCCAAGAGTCTTAACGGCGTGGATGCCGAGGCACTGCGTTTAGCAATGAATCTGAACGCCGGCTCCTGGTCGTGGGCCGCCGTTCAATGGTTCGCATACCGCGGGCCCTACGTCGGCGTCTTGCTGTCGCTTGTCGTGAGCGGGGCATGGATGATCTGGTTGACGGCCCGGCGTCATGGCGAAACCTCGTGGACGGATGGGTTCCGCAGCGCGCGGCCTCGCTGGGGAGCGCTTTCCCGCGCGCTGGGGAAATCGTGCCTCGACGCAGCAGCGTGGGTGTTTCTGATCTATTTGTGCATCGCGCCGCAGTATGTCAGCGAGGCGGAAACGCACTACCAGCGCACCATGAGCTTCTGCCGCGACCCTCACGCCCGGTGGACGCAAATCCGTGAGCTCAGCGAACAAATCCGCAACGAGGATTCGGCGATCCGTTCAGTGCCGTAGGTCGGATTGCCGATCCGCCGTCAATTCGACGACTACGAATTGATCGCGCGGCGCTCATTCCGTCGAAGCCGTGGCGGCGAGAAGCTGGACAACGGCGTCAAGTTCGGTAGATTCGATCTGGCGGGACATGCGTAAGTTCTGTTCATGGCTTCGAGAACAACGACGAGGAAGCCGTACTGGCCCGCCCTTTCAAGCCGCTCGCGTCCCTTTTGCAGAACAAAATGACGCACTAACGTGCGGGCACAATTAGCGTCTGCGACTTGTGTAAGTTCTGTTGTTGTTCCACTTTTGATGGGAGGTCTTGTCTAATGTCCAGACTACATTTTTCCAAAGGGCTGCGCTCGTTGAGCTTGGCCGTGGCCGCGCTCTTGGGCGTCGCGCAGTATGCCGCGACTGCCAATGCAGCGCTGTTTGTTTACGATCCGTTTGCGACCGATGGTGGTCCAGCCGATTATTTAGCGGGCGATGATAACACCGGCGTCAATGTGCTTGGCGGCCAGAACCCTGCCACGGGACCAACGGCGTTCTATGCCGGTGGCTGGATTCAATCGGGCGGCGATTCCCAAGCAGTGAACGGCAATACGCTAGAATACCCGTTCTTTCCTCGTGGCGGCAGCGCTGTGACGGACTCAGTTCAGTTCAGCTGCTGTTCGTTTGGTCGTAGCGGCCGTGAAATCGCAGGCGGCCTGGGTGGCGGTCGCGATCCGCAGACCATTTACCAAAGCTTTCTCGTTGACTTCGGCAATCAAGGCGCCGACGACCCCGCTAACTTCGGCAAGCGCGGCGTGGAATGGTGGAACGGCGGATTGGGCGACACGTTCCTGGCCGTCGATCTGTTTGTGAACTCTTTCGCCGGCGTTAACAATTTGAGGTTGGCGGTAACGACTCCCAGTGGTTCCAATTTTGCTGAACTCGACGGGGGCGCTCACACCTTGGCCAGTCTGGCAGGCGTTCACTTGATCGTGATGAAGTTCGAGTTCGATCCGGCCCTGCCGGACGTGGTTTCAGTGTTTCTCGATCCCACCAGCTCGGTTGAGGGTGATTGGACCCCTGCCGCCGTGGTCAGCGCTCCGAACTCCGATCTGTTCATCACGCACCATGGCGGTCTCGCCAACTTCACATTCTCGGGCGGCGGACACGTACCCGGCCGCTTCGATGAATTGCGTTGGGGCGAGACCTTTGCCGACGTGACCCCGTTTGTTCCCGAGCCCGCCGGGCTGACCCTCTTGGGCCTCAGCATGGGGAGCTTGCTCATCGGCCGTCGCCGCAAGTAAGTTCTTGTCATTAGCCCAGGCCCTCTCACAGCGTTCCCTGCTGTGAGAGGGCCTGGCTCTTAGGAAGTCGCTCGGCGCAGCGGCGCTGAGTCCCCGGACTGGAAAAGGGGACAGGTCCATTTCTGCCTGCGTCCCACGGAATGCCTCAGGCCTAACCGTTCTTCTGCGGTCTGCCGCGGGCAACGCAGCCATGTATCACCCCGAGGCCAACATCCTGGTCAGCCGCCGCGTCGACCCCCAAAGCAAATCCCCGGCGTTCAAATGCGTCGTGGTCCGCGTGGAACGGGAGCCGACGTAGCGGACGTCCTCAATAAAACGTGGGCGACTTTCTCCGAAAGTCGCGCCTTGGCGTCAAGAAAACCGACGATAGAGCAACCCCGCTTCTGTCAAAACCTCGCGTGGCGAGCGGCTTGAAAGGGGCGCTATCAAGACGGTTTCCTATTCGTTGTTCTCTAGGCATTGACGGAACCTCACCGGCGGCAGCGCCGTCCGCTCATCGTTAGGGGGGCAAGCCTTCTCCGGTCAAAGGCTCCGGAGAGAACAAGTGTTCGAGCGAGTGGCTGCGTCCTGGGAAGACGGCTTCTTGAAGACGTTCCCGGTGCGGAGCGATCTCTACACAGATGCTTGAACGTACTTTGTCCGGTCGCGACAATGTCCTCGACAAGACATGACCGAAGGGGTTGACCGCCGACTTTTCATGGGTGCTACAGGCATGTCGCCAGAGTGAAGTGCCCATTGACGTTGCACCGGGGTCCCACTGGCGGCACGCCAGTGGGACCCCGGCGATACAATGAAGTTGGGGGAATCGCTGAGGTTGGTTGAGAAAGGCGACGCACGAGTGAATAAATCCCTTATTAAACAAAAGTTGCAGCTGCAGTACTTGTGGCAGTGTCCGTTGGGCGAGACTCCGCGTTCTCGTATGCGGAACGTCCAACTTACAGTTCGTGCCGGCGCTAACAGGCTAAAAGACCCCTACGAGCGATTCAGCTGCTTGCCATACCGAGCCGCTCATATTCTTGAGCACCGTGACCCAAATAGCGTCAGCGGCATTTGGGGCATTTCGCACTGGCGAGCCGAACGCATGCAGGGGAACGTCCCTACGTCTCTGTGCGCTCATGAAGCTCGCTATGAAGACATCTCCAACGAGGCGTGGAAAGAAGCGCGTGGATTCAGAAGGCTTTGCTATTACAGGGTTACAACTCCTCAAGAGGCTATTTCGTTACTCCGTTGGGAGCGAGAGATCCGATTTGCATGCGAAATCACTTCCGATTGGTACGATCCCCCGGATGGCATTCTTCCAGCACTTCCGACCCATCCAGAATTCATAGATTCCCACGCCGTTCCCATTGTGGAATTCAATATCGACGCACAGCGCTTCGTATTTCCCAATTCATGGGGCGCTGACTGGGGGCGCCGGGGATGGGGGGAGCTTCCTGAACAGGACTGGAATCGCTGCGTCATTAGTGCTTGGGATACCGTTGGACTGGGGTTATTCGTTCCCAACACAATTCAAAGTGGCATTGCAGTAAGGGGATGGAAGTGGGGAGTCAACGCGGCGTCCGGCGTTCACTGCATCGACATCTATGACGTTGATCGAGATGAATACTTGGCGTGGGCGTTCTGCGTCGTCCGCGGCAGTACCCTCGATGTAGATGAGTTTTTCGTCCAGCCCGATGAACGTGGCAAAGGTCATGCACGTGAACTCAAAGAACGCGTTCAGCAACTTGCCGATGCCGTAAGAAAGCCTCTTAGACTGATTGTCAGTTTTGCCGACACGGAATCGCATTCAATTGACGGGGCTGCGGCTGCTGCGAGGCTGTTCGGCGTTGAATTGGTCGAAGCAGACGAGCGTTGGGCTTCATTGTTTGGGACTGCTGGGGTTGCGAGGCGCCCTTCGAGGAACTGGAAACCGATGCGACCAGGATCAATCCTGGAGAAATTGCGTCCTCGCAGCGAACCGCCGATACAAGAACCGCGGCAGTACACGGTATTCTACGGCACAAACCGCAAACCCGTTGATGAAGACAACCAGTCCATGGGTTTCCGAAATGAACGCGGCTACCAACTCCATCGAGGGTCGTGCCTCGTTGAAGTACCAGCTACGCACAAGTTCGGGTCTGTTGGAAGAACTTGGCTAGGATTCCTTGATCGCTCAAAGACCAACAAATTGCGTTTGGTCGGCACGCAGGCTTTGTCGAGGGATGAACTTATTCTATTTGCAGGACATCTCATTCGCAGATTTGATTATGCCAGCGAAAAGCACAATTTGCTGTACATTCACGGCTACAACTGCTCATTTGCGGACGCGGCTAAACGAGCCGCTCAGATTGGCGTCGACCTGAAGATTAACGGCGCAACATTCTTTTTCAGCTGGCCGTCGGCCGCAGCGACGGATGGCTATTTCAAGGACGAAGCGTCAATCGAGACATGCGATGAATACTGCCAGCAGTTTGTACTCGAATTGCTCGGTGCGTATCCTGATATGCCATTGCACATTCTGGCGCACAGCATGGGGAATCGCTTGGCGGTCCATCTGCTTGAGAAGCTTGCGGCACGCAAGGACATTCCAGGCAAGCTCGGTCAGTTGATTTTCGCTGCAGCCGACATTGATGTAGATCGATTCAAGCAGGCACTCACAGCGATCAAACACCTGCCCAGGCGACTGACATCCTACGTGTCCCGAGGGGATCTAGCACTTCATCTATCTGAGAAGATCCATGACTTCCCCCGCCTCGGTCTCGCCCCGCCGATTCTTCGGGTAGAAGGAGTCGATACCATGCTTGCAGAAGATTTCCGAATTTCAGAACTGCTAGGGCATGGATACTACGCTGAGGCCGGGCGGATTCTGACTGACCTGTTTTGCCTAATTCGGCACGACAGCCCACCCGACGATCGCCCTGGTACCCGAAGGGAAACAGATAGCAGCTCACCATTGCCATTCTGGTCGTTGGCTATGAATTGAGATCGGACGAGTTCTGGGGGGAAGAAAAGGGGACAGGTCCATTTCCTCCACTCCATCTTCCACTTCCTCAGCCCGTGCGGGGCGGGGGAATGTTCGAAAAGCCGCCGACGCCTGTCCGCTGTGTTAATCTGGACCTGTCCCCTTTTCCCTCCCCACACTCTTCGGAAGACGACGCATGACGGTGGGCTTGCCGCGGACGCAAGTAAGAGAGAAAACATCGTGAACACGTCTTCCGAGGCGCCTTCACCGGCATCATGATTGGCCGCAGATTCATTCTTTCGCGGCCAAGTAATCAAATACTCGCTGATATCGCTTCCGCGTGCCGGTCCGTCGCCCATAGTGGCGCTCCAAAACCCCTGTGGCGTCCGCGATCCGGCCGCATAGCACCATCGCAGCGGCGACGTGAATATTGCTTGTCGTAACCCGTTCATCGTCCACACGCAGGTGACCGGAAGGATGCGCTCGCTCATACTCCTCGCAAATACCGGCGGGAGTCGAATAAACGTCCAGGACAGGAAGAGTGTACTGTTCGAGAAACGACTTCAATTCGTCAACGACGCCGGGTACCGAATCCGGCTGGTAAAAGGGCCATCGGGCGCGCGCCGCTTTTGCCGACGTGAACTCAATGGGTTGCTGTAACGTAGTGTCGGCAGCGCCACCCAAAGCCTCATCGCCACCGGTCATTTCTTTCACGAGCGCATTCACGGTATCCATGCTCACTCCCAAGAATGGATAGATCACCGCAGCAGCGTTAGGGTGATCCTTCGGATGAATTTCGACGTGAACTGTTATCCGTTGAACTACCTCAGGAAGTTTACGGGAGTAGATCAGCGAGTTCTTTCGGCGCATGAATCCATTGTCGGCAAGGAACGGATCCAAGCCGCTCTCCAGATTAGCGCATAAGCACGCCTCGATTTCCTTTCTCATGGTGCTCATGGTCGTCGAATCTCCAACGCGCGGCGAACTTGAATGCCGGAACTCTGCCCAACTCCACTCGCAGTCGCAGGGCCGCTCGCGTTCAAGGCCGAGTCGAACGCCCGCTGCGTGCCATTATACGGCGATGATCCGGATTTTACTTCCAATCCGATCCAATAATCCTTACCAGGAGGACGGGCGGCGCCGTCGTACACGCGTAGTTGTCCCGCTGCATCCCGGGACGAAAAGGGGACAGGTCCATTTCCTCCACTCCATCTTCCACTTCCTCAGCCCGTGCGGGGCGGGGGAATGTTCGAAAAGCCGCCGACGCCTGTCCGCTGTGTTAATCTGGACCTGCCCCCTTTACCCTCCCCCGCCAATTTCGTTCGTTACCTGAAGGGGAAATTCGGTCTCGAGTTGGTTGGTGGATCGGCGCTCGACAAACGTGCCGTCGAAGAAGCGGCCAAGCGGCTGGACCTGTTCGCTGACGTGCGTAAGTTGACGAAAGCGGAGAAACTGGCCAAAGGCTCCAATTGGGTCGGCGATCAGGCGAAGTCTTGTTCAAGAAGTTGCTCGATGACGCCGGGTACAAAGACTACGTGGCGATCCAGAATGCGAGCGGCCACGGCGTCGACGTCATCGCCAAGCTGGACGACGGCAGCTATGCTGTCTTCGAGGTCAAGGCGTCCGTCACCGGTAACTTCAAGAAGCTAACGCGCAGCCAGTATGACATGGAGAAGTTTCTCCGGTCACGACTCGAAACGGCAGCGAACGTTGACGGGAATTATCCGGCGGCGGCCCAAACGCGAGCGAAAGATATACTTAAAGAACTCGATCGCAACGGCTTTAGTAACATCAGCGGCAATCGCGTGAACGTCAATTTATCGACCGAGAGCGTGACCATCGGACCTTGGAAGTGACGCTAGCGTCGCAAGGGGATAAAACACTGTGAAGAAGCCGAGATCGTCCCAAACCCTGATCGACAAGGAATTGCGCAGGCAACGCGACACCTGCGTTAAGCAAGGGGACGAGGACGCTGCCTTCGACGAATACGCCGCTTACATTGGGAAACTGAATGAGGATCTCAGCGCGAAGTGCGCTGTTGGCGATTTCGCCAATGCCAAAATGTCCTCGACCAATACAAGGATCCTAGGACGGTATCACGCCACCTGCGGCAGTTTTGTCGTCAATGGACAACAAGACGCTGCTGGCTGGAAGCAGCTTGATCTGGGGGCGAAGTACGCCTATTGGTTCGTGAAGATGTCCCTCGGCGCTCGCCTGCGCGCGTTGAGAACTTGCGAACACGCGTTGCGCCTGATGACAGAGGTCGACATATTGACCTCTCTGCTGTGCTACAGTTACGTACTGGACCTTGCCGATTGGTTTGAGGAGCTGCGGTCGTTCTGGGGCTTGGTCGCGAGCATTCCAGGTGTGACGATGTACGAATCGATCAGCGGAGGGGAAGTCTCCAAATGGCGCAACGTCGAGCCCGACGGCTTCGTACGCTCCGACGGCCACTTCGATCGCTTCGTGACGCATCTGTTCGGCGGCCCGCGTTTCGGCCCGCCGTTCGAATTGTACGACGAAGTGGAGCGATTGACCCTCGGGCCGTACCAAGAGATCGTCGACTGCTGGGAGGACGAAGGAGAACGTTTCGCCGACGCGCTGAGGAACATTGCGGATTATCACGCTCGCAACATCGATAATTCACATAATCTCGATCTTCTCCTGCCATTTTCTCATCCGCTCATCAGTCTCGCGCCGTGGGAAATCGGGGCGATTTACAAGTTGCGAGCTGAAGCAGGCTTGCAAACGCCCGAGATTGACCATCCGCTGATGAAGCTCCCCGCGGCCGCGTTCGAGCCTCGAACGGTCGAGCCGGTCGACGATCCCATCTTCGCTCAACTCGACGCCTTGTACGCCAAGAACTGTCGCATCGAGGACTACCTATAAAGGGTTCTTCAGGAATCTTAGTGGGTGATTTCGTCTGGCAGGAGTTGTAGCTTTCCGCAATAGAACAGGATTCGGGCGTAGGGTACAAATTATCGCGCCGCCACGGGGTGGAAAAGGGGACAGGTCCATTTCCTCCACTCCATCTTCCACTTCCTCAGCCCGTGCGGGGCGGGGGAATGTTCGAAAAGCCGCCGACGCCTGTCCGCTGTGTTAATCTGGACCTGTCCCCTGTTCCCTCCCAGTGCCGTAAGTCGGATGGACGGCGCGGCGTCAATCCGACCTACGGCACTTCAGTGCTGGCGTGGGTGGCGTCAGGCTGGGATTGTCTAGTATCTTGGCGGCGCGACTATTTGCACTTCACGGACTCTGACACTTCATTGAAGTGTTTCCATCTGCGGTTCAGCAGATCACGATTTGGTTGTAGTTGCTCATTCGCTGGGATGCAAACCTCTCGGTCTGCAAGCTCGCCATAGCAAGAATGCTCTAGGTCGGCGGCCAATTCTAGGCGCATGGTCTCCGGATTGATCGCAATCAGATCGAGGTCAAACAGCGAATGGATGTCTGCTCGGAGCAATATGCCATTGCAAACGTGGTTGGTATGAACTCCTTTGTAGGGGGAAATATGCGCGGCTTCTAATGTCCATTCGCAATCGCAACGAGTAACTGCGCACTGGCGATCGTAGGCCTCCAGCAGTTTGTCCCTGAAGATCTGTTGTCCAAGGCGTCGCACCAACTTCGCCAGTGCGTAGCTTCGTGAGTCCTCGGCGTTCAGGATTTCGTATGCCCCGTCTTGCTCCGCTTGATCCCAATGAGGTTGCAGTGACTTCATCAAAGAATTTGAAAACGGTTGACGGATTCGCTCAAGGTTCTGAAGGACTAGGTCAATGATCGCGTCTACAGTTACGCGACTATTCTCGCCCGGTAAGACTCTCGCCGTACCCTTAACAGCTTTCCCCCTTCGCTGCTTGCCTTCTCGACTCCCCTGACCAAAGTCGAGGTGATTGTCGAGGTCAAATCCCAAACAGTGCGTGCCTTGGTTGTAGTAATTGCAATAAGACTTAAGTGTTTGCGCCCATGCCTTCTTGCAGGGAGTCTTCCTAGGGAATTCCTTCCTCATCAGTTCTTGCCAACGGGCTTCGTTGATTGGCAGAACGATACCTTTGTCCGTTGAACGTGATTCTGGATGCTTGGATAGAAAATGCAAAACGGCGTTCGAGAATTGGAGTCCAAGCTTAAGCCCTGTGTAGAGACCGGAATCCTCAGTGCCGTTGCCCACGGGACGTAGTCGCTTTGCCATGGCCTGAATGTCATTAGGTGGGAAGAATGGGAGGGGACACTCGCTTTGAGTGACTTCGTCTGTCGGGTGAGCCTTCGAGAGGAGGCGACGCAGCGTAGGCAGTCCATCGCACGCGTGGTCAACGAGGTGCGACCGCCCACAGCTATCCGATAACGGTGTTGTCCCGCCTCATTTTGGCCAACGGTCAACCGCCTTTGCGACCTTCCGCGCGGGCGCCATTGGGGCAGTGCGCGTCCGAGATTTTTTGTAGCAATTAGGCCACCCTTTCGCGTAGAACGAATTCCCGCGCCAGGGGCTGCCGCGTGACGCCCAGCCGGGCGTGACGAAACGGGCGATCGGGGGGCTCGGCAGCGCTCGGGGCCGGTCGGCTTCGCTCAGGGATCGGGTCGAGCGGCAAGGCGACGAGTTTTGCCCGCTCCGCCGGAGTTTTGCTGGCAAAATTGGCCCGCGCCGCCCCGCGGACGATTGCCTAAGTCGTTGGCGAGAAGGCGGTTAGGGCGCCGCGCGACCGGGCCGGCGTCGGGGTTTTGCTCCGAAAAGTGTGAGAGTTTTGCACCGGTGCAAAATGCCGCCCGGCGGTTGCCCAGCGGCTGCCCGGACGGCCCCGACCGATGACTCGTTCCCAGCGCCGCCGATCAGCCATTGTCGCTCAGCAATTGTCGCTCAGCCATGTCGGCTTCGGGATGCGCGGGTGGCGGGCCGCCAACAGCAGAACGCCGGCGAGCATGACCAGGATCGGCAGTTCGACGTCGAGCCGCAACCGGCCCGTCTGCCGCAGGATTGACAGCACGCTGGCCGTGAGAAACAGCGGGCCGACGACCGCCGTCAGTTTGTCCCAACCGTACAAGGCGAACGTCAGCAACCCGACCGCGGCCAGACCCAGCGTCCACACCCAGTTGACCTCGGCGGCGAACTCGAGCGCGGCCAGCAGCCAACCGGCGCCGAGGGTGATCATGATCACCGGCAAAATGATCGTGCGTTTGTCCATGGCTGGCGGCCCGAGGGTCGTGGAGAAGCGGTCAACGTCGCCTGCCATGAGATTCGCCGCGGCGCGGCCGGTCAAGAGCGACCGAGCCGCAAGACGACGAATCTCGCCCGCCGCCCATGCCAAACCATGAGCGGACGGCGCTAGCCGCCGGCGCCCCACGAGCAAGTCACCCAACGAGCCGGCCGGCACATGAAACCGGCCGGCTCATGCGTCTGCGGCGGTCACCGGCTCGAGGCGATCGCTCCGGGCGACGGTTCGCTGAGGGCGTTCTCGAAGAACTCGACCTCGCCGGTCTGCAGGTCGTAGAAGGCGCCGAAGACCGCCACTTTGCCCTTGGCGGCCATCTCGGCGATTGTCTGGCTTTGGTTGAGGACGGCCCGCACGCTGCGGCGGACGTTTTCGCGGCTCACTTCGTCGACGACCTGCTTCTTGTCGATCCCGTCCCAGTTGCAGTCGCGGGGAAGCGCTCGCGGGTCGATGGACTCCTGAATGTTGGCCACCAGCGAGTCGAGGTTATGGCAGGGGGTCGCCTCGCTCGGCTTCTTGCAGGCGAGGTGGAGATCGACCGCGGCAGTCACGGCCCCGCAGGCGCTGTGGCCCATGACCAGCACCAGCTTGGCCCCGGCGACGGCGCAGGCGTATTCCATGCTGCCGATGACCCGCTCGCTGACGACGTTGCCGGCGATGCGGGCGACGAAGACGTCCCCCACGCCCAGGTCGAAGACCAGCTCGACCGGCGCCCGCGAGTCGATGCACGACAGCACGACCGCCAGCGGAAACTGCCCGGCGGCCGTCGCATCGCGCTGGCGCGCGAGGTCGCGCGTCAACTGGCGCCCGTTGCGGAACCGCTCGTTCCCCTCGCGGAGGATGTGGAGCACGTCTTCGGGGGTGACCAGCGTCTGCAGGTCGCGAGTCGAGAAGTCGACGTATTGGATCCGATCCGGCAGATCGTAATGGTCCTTGAATCCCGACAGGCTCAGGTGGACCCCGCGGGCCGGGGCGGTGAGTTTCTCGTACTCGCGAATCAGGCCCAGCACGTCGGGATCGATGTAATCGGCCATCCGGGCGTCGATCAGCGCGTGGCCGCCGCGGGGGACCGCGTCGAGCGCCCGGGTCAGAGCGGCGCGGTTAAGGAAGGTCACCTGGCTGGGGAGTTCGATCCGCAGCACCTTGCCCGCAATGTGGTTCTCTTCGATTCTGCGCAGCGGGTGTCGGAAGTGGCCGAACATGATGAACAGCCCGCTGACCGCCAGCCCGATGAGAACCCCCTTGAGAAGGTCGGTCAGCACGATGGCGCCGATCGTCACCAAGAACGGCAGCAACTGGTTCCAGCCGCTGCGGTACATGTGACGAAACAGCGCCGGGCTGGCGAGTTTGGAGCCGGTGATGATCAGGATCGCCGCCAGGCAGGCCAGCGGGATCTGGTTGAGCAGTCCGGGGACCGCCACCACGGCCGCGGCCAGGAGGGCGCCGTGGGTGACGATCGACCACTGGGTCTTGCCGCCGGCGTTGATGTTGACGCTGCTGCGGACGATTTCCGAGGTAACGGGGATCGCCCCCACCAGCCCGCCGACGATGTTGCCGAAGCCCTGGGCGATCAGCTCGCGGTTGGGGGGGGTGGTGCGCTGCTCGGGGTCGATGCGATCGGCCGCCTCGATGTTGAGCAGCGCCTCGAGCGACGCGACCGCGGCAATCGTGATCGCCGAGACGTAAACGGCCGAATTGCCCAAAGCGCTGAAGTCCGGATGGGTGAACACCGCGAACAGATCGCGGGCCGAGTCGCTCACGGGAATGTTGACGAGGTGGCTTTTGGTGACGAGCCACGACTTGTCGAGCGCGCCTGTCGTCACGAACTTCTTGAACAGCCACGTCAACGCCAAGCCGAAGGCGACGACCGTCAACTGGGGAGGCACGGGCGACCGCCGCAACGAGGGGAGCCGGTTCCAGGCGTACATCAGCACCAACGACAAGACGCCGATCACCGACGCGGCCGGGTGGAGCTTGCCGAGCGTCGCCCCCAGTTCGGAGAAGGTCGTCTCGCTGTCGGGCTGGTAGAACGACATCTCCCCTTCCGGGTCGGCATCGTGCCCGAACAGGTGGGGAAACTGCTTGAGGATCAGCAGAATGCCGATCGCCGCGAGCAGGCCCTTGATGACGCTCGAGGGAAAGAAGGCCGCGATCTCGCCCGTCTGGATCACCCCCAGAACGACCTGGATGATTCCCGCAAGAAATACCGCGAGCAGGAAGGTCTCAAACGAACCCAGTTCGGCAATCTGGGCGGACACGACCGCCGCCAGCCCGGCGGCGGGGCCGCTGACGCTGGTCTGCGACTTGCTGATCGAGCCGACGACCATCCCCCCGACGACGCCCGCCAGCAGGCCCGCGAACGGCGGCGCATCGGAAGCGACCGCGATCCCCAGGCACAGCGGCAAGGCAACCAGAAAGACGACCAAGCCGGCGATGAAGTCGGCGCGGAGCTTGCTGCTGGCAGTGGGGAGCATACGGCGGAAGTCCAGGGCCCGGTGATTCGCAAAGATTAAGCAAATGTAATCGAACGTGGGGTGCGCCACCACAGCTAACCCGGCTGTGGACCGCCGCCGCAGCCGGAGGGTGTGCGCCGTTACGCTCGGTCCGTAGCCCGGGCGCCAAACCCGTGCGTGCCTTGGCGCATCGTACCGCGAACCGGCCGGCGGGAGCCTGCGCCGCTAGCCGGGCGTGTCGAGATAGGGATCCTGCCCCATTTGACGCTGGACTTTCTGCCGCTCTTTTTCGTGGTAGAGCATCACCTTGCGGTCGCGGAAGTGGCGCCGTTCGACCCGCCGCTGCGCCTTGCGGAACAGCGATTCGTACCCCCGCAGCGGACCTTGCGATCGCAGGCCGAGGGCCTTGAGCTTCTCGGCCTTCTTGGGCCCGTAACCCATCAGCAGAATCTCGTCGTCCAGCGCCAGGAACTGGCGATACGAACCGGGGTCCCCCTGGCGACCGCAGCGGCCGATGAGCTGTCGGTCGATCCGCTGGGCCTCGTGCAACTCGGTGCAGATGACGTGGAGCCCCCCCAGGTCATGCACTTCAGGCCCGAGCTTGATATCGGTCCCGCGGCCAGCCATGTTTGTCGCCACGGTGAGTTTGCCGCGTTGTCCGGCTGCGGAGACGATCTCGGCCTCGCGGGCCACGTGCCGGGCGTTGAGCACGGTCGGTTCGGCCCCGCCAGCGACGAGCATCGCGGCCAGGTGTTCGCTCTTGTCGATCGATCGCGTGCCGATGAGCACCGGTCGGCCTGAGGCCAATTGCGCCAAGGCGTCCTCGACGACCGCCTGCCATTTTTGGTCGGACGTGCCGAAGACCAGCGTCGGCAGTTGCTTGCGAATCGGCGGGCGATTCGTGGGGACCGGCTCGACGTGCACCTTGTAGATTTTCCGCAGCTCGCTGCTGCTGGTCGACGCGGTGCCGGTCATCCCCCCCAGACGCTGAAATCGCAGGAAGAAGTCTTGAATCGTGATCCGCGCCGCCTGGTTCGTGGCGAAGGTGATCTCGACGCCCTCTTGGGCCTCGATCGCCTGATGGATGCCTGCTCGCCACTTGCGTCCCTCGGCCAGTCGGCCGGTGAACTCGTCGACGATCACGATCTCGCCGTCGCGTACGACGAAGTGCCGATCAAGAAACATCTCGCGTTTCACCTTGATCGCGCGGGTGACGTACTCGTAGATCGTCGACAACGGGAGCCGATCCATCGCGGAGGGCTTGGCGAGGGCCCGCACTTTCTGCCGGCCCTCGAGCGACAGCTCGACCGTCTTGTCGTCGTGGTCGTACTCGTAATCGTCGTCCTCGACGAACGCGCCCTGCACTTCGGCCGCCCAGCGGTACGCCTCGGCGGCGATCTGCTCGTCCTCGCCCGGCAGGGCGCTGATGATCAGCGGCGTACGGGCCTCGTCGATGAGGATGCTGTCCGCCTCGTCGACGAGCATGAAGTGGAGCGCCCGTTGCACCGGTTTGTCGGCGTTCGCCGCGGCCGCGCCGCCGGCGCCGAGCATCTTGCCGAACAGGTCCTGCTGCCCCCCCTGCAGGGCGCGCAGCAGGAGCCGATCTCGGAGAAAATCGAATCCCATCTCGTTGGCCGTGCCGTAGGTGACGTCGCAGGCGTAGGCCTCGCGCCGCTGCGGCTGCGGTTGTTGCCCCTGAATGATTCCGACCGTCATGCCCAGGGCGTCGTACAGCGGCCGCATCCAGTCGGCGTCGCGTTTGGCGAGATAGTCGTTGACGGTCGCCAGGAGGGCGCCCTTCCCCTCGAGCGCCGCCAAGTACAGCGGCAGCGTGGCTGTGAGCGTCTTCCCTTCGCCGGTTTGCATCTCGACGATCGAGCGATGATGCACCGCGGCGCCGCCGAGCAGTTGCACGTCGAAGTGCCGCATCCCCAGCCGGCGTCGCCCCGCCTCGCGCACGAGGGCGAAGGCCTCGACGAGCAGCCGGTCGAGCGACTCGCCGCTGCGGGCCCGATAGCGCAGCCCGAGGCTCTCCTTGCGGAGCGCCAGATCGTCGAGCCCCTGCAGCCGCGGTTCCAAGGCGCCGATGAGCGGCAGGTACCCGGCCCAACGTGCGATGCGATCTCCGCGCGCGGCCTGGAGGCGTCGAGCAATACCGTCAGGAACTCGCGCCACGCGGCAAACCTGGCTCGAAGAAGTCTAGGGGACGATGGAAGAAGGACGCCGTCGGTTCGAGCCCTATTGTATCGCCCCGCCGCCGCCCCGCGAATGCAGCCGGCGCGAAGAGAGCGAGCCATGGGCGACAAGCGGCGCTGCGCTGCCAGCCGCCCCTCAGGGTTCACGCCTCAAGACGCTCTCACTGCCGTTGCCGTTCGACCGCATTGACGCGGAATACGGGCATTTGCGTCCCGTCGTCGCGCGGGACGGTGAAGACTTGCCCGGCAAGTTTCACGTAGTCGCCGGGGAGCAGCCCCGCGACGACCTCGGGATTCGCCAGCGGCAGCACCCCGCCGTACGGGTCGCCGCCGGTGATCATGTAGTGAATGAACAGCATTCCCGTGGCGCCATCGAGCACCAACTGCCCGCGGAGCGACGTGTACGCGGCGTCGACGCTGTATCGCTCGGCAAGGGCGCCGTAGGGATTGCTCTCGACCCCCGCGCGAGTGATCTCCGGGGGTTGAAACCCGCTTCCCTCGGGGGCGGCGCCGGGCGTCGGCGTCGAGCCGCGCGGACGGAAGCCATCGCTGCCGACGATCGGTCCGGCGGACAAGGTCGCCGTACCGTCGGTGAACCCCGCGGGCCGGAACTGCGGATCGTTCCACGCCGGGGCCGCGGGAGGGATCGCTGAAAGGGTCGCTCCGACCGACGACGGTTCCGACCCCTCGCCCAACATCCGCTGAATGGGGAGCCGCGGCTGCGATCCCGCCGGGACGCTGAGATTCGCCGAGCTCAATTCCGCGCCCGTGGGAGTGACGCCGTAGCCGGGCGAGTACCCGGAAGGAGGCGCGTTGTACTGCGGTTGGTAGGCGGGCGCCGTCGCGGGGGGAGCGTATTGCTGCTGGCTCGGCGGGTACGTTCCCCATCCGCCCGGCGGCGTCGCTCCCCCGGCGGCTGGCGCGCCGTAGGCGGGAGCCCCGTACGTTTGCGCCGGAGGGGCGTAACCGCCCGCGGGCGGAAGGCCCGTCGCGGGGCTGTAGCCCTGCGTCGCGGGGGGCTGGTATGCGGCGGCGCCGGGCATCGGGTCGCCAGGATAGTACGGCTGCGCGGTCCCGGGCGCAAGGACGCGCGTCGACGGCGGGGGGACCCGATCGGGAGTGAGAAACGGATTCGAGATCGTCGTGCCTGACTGATTCTTACAGCCGGCAAGCACGAGGATCAGCGCCGCAATGGCTCTACGCCGCGCCATCGGCAGCATCCTTTCTGCCAGAAGACCGCCTCGTCGTGACAAACGTCGCGGGATGATAGCGATCTCCCGTCGCCGTTCCCAGAGCGGATTGGCAAGGCAGCTAGCAGTTGCGCGTCGTCAGCGTTCGGCGTCCGGCCCAGGCGCGGTTTGGTCGGCGACCCAAAAGACGAGGGCGACGCCGTGCGGCGTCGCCCTCGTGGATGCTAGCAGCCCGTTGAAAAACCCAAGCTTGACGCCCGTGTTATAACGGTCGTCGTTGCAGCGATCGCCCCTTGGAGGAAGCGGGATTATGGCGTTGGGCAAGCGG